>DASTVU010000326.1:0-7187 GCA_035758935.1 Pyrinomonadaceae bacterium
TGGACTCGGACACGCCTTATCGAGGCGAAAGCGGCGTCAGGCCACCGCACTCCAAGTTGGTTCGTAAATCCACAACACGTTCACCAACAGCACCGACGTTTGTCGTAAAAGGCTCGTAACCCGGCCGGGTGACGACGATATGATTAGTCATCGTCAATAAGCGTTCCCACTCACGCCAGGTCGTAATCTCCGACCACGAGTCAGCGCCCATTATGAAAAAGAGCTCGGTTTCGTCACCCAACACACGCTGAAAGTGCGCAATCGTATCAACTGTGTAGCGACGATCGGGGTCATCGAGTTCATAACTCGAAATCGATAACTGCGGATCGTTCTGCGTCGCCAACGCCAGCATCGCGTACCGATGTACGGACGGGGTTACAGGGCGCCCGACTTTGTGCGGCGCCATCTGTGCCGGAATAAAAACAACTTTCTCAATCTCAAACAACTGTGAAACTCTTCGTGCAATTTCGATGTGCCCTACATGAACCGGATCGAACGTCCCGCCATACAATGCTATCCGCTTCTGCGCGCACATCTCTTACAAAGTCAGCTCCACCGTGTCGGTTTTGTTGCTCTCTGCATTCAATTCTTCCAGCTTCGCGGCCATTGCGTTTACAAGCTCACGAACACCTTGCCCGGTTGCGGAAGAGATCGCAAAGAACGGCTTCTGATCGTCAATCGCCTTCTGCTTCAACGACTCCAAGCGCTCCGGCTCATCGAGTGCATCAATCTTTGTGGCAACCACAAACTGTGGCCGCGTCGCCAGCTCTTCGTTGTACGAAGCCAGCTCGCGATTCACCGTCTCGTAATCACCGACCGCATCCCTGCCCGACACTGACGAGACATCCACTAGATGCAACAACAACTTCGTACGCTCGATGTGCCGTAAAAAACGATCACCTAAACCTGCACCCGCGTGAGCGCCTTCTATCAGTCCCGGGATGTCGGCGATCACGAAAGTACGAAAGTCACCGAGATCGACTACACCTAGATGCGGCTCGAGGGTCGTGAACGGGTAATCGGCAATCTTCGGACGTGCGGCAGAAACAGTCGAGATGAAAGTCGACTTCCCCGCGTTTGGAAACCCAACCAGACCGACATCAGCGAGTAACTTGAGTTCGAGCTGGAGGTCCAACTCTTCGCCCTTGCCTCCACTTTGATGGTAGCGAGGTGCACGATTGGTCGAGGTCGTGAAGTGCGCGTTTCCAAAACCGCCGCGGCCTCCGCGCGCCGCCAGCCAACGATCGCCATCATGATTCAGATCGTGAAGCAGGTCACCTGTTGTAGCGTCAAAGATCTGTGTTCCAACCGGAACTCGAATTACCAGGTCCTCGCCATTGCGCCCGGACCGATTTGAACCTTCACCATGCAAACCGCGCTGCGCAATGTGCTGCGGGTTGTAACGAAGGTGCAGCAACGTGTTCAGCGACGAATCCGCCAGAACGATCACATCGCCGCCACGGCCACCGTCTCCGCCCGATGGACCACCCCGCGGGACAAACTTTTCGCGCCGGAAAGCTGTAACACCGTTACCTCCGTCTCCCCCTTGCACATGAATCTTGGCGCGATCAATGAACATCCTAAAAATCGAAAACGACGCCTGGGCGCGCAGTGTTGCTGCTCAGGCGTCGCAAACTTGTACACAGAGTTTTCTAAGCAGCAGTTTGCTCCAATGGATAAACGCTGACGAACTTTCCAGAGCGTCCCTTGTCTTCAAACTTGACGACGCCATCGATCAATGCGAACAACGTATCATCCTTGCCACGGCCGACATTGTTGCCGGGTTTCCACTTGGTGCCACGCTGGCGCGCAATGATGTTGCCGCCAAGAACTCTCTCACCGCCAAACTTCTTCAGTCCGAGTCTTTGCGACTGCGAGTCGCGACCGTTACGAGATGAACCAACGCCTTTTTTATGTGCCATTGTCTTTACCCAATCGAATCAATCTTCAAGGTCGTGTAACCCTGCCGGTGACCACGCGTGCGTTTGTATTGCTTGCGACGCTTTTTCTTGAAGACAACTATTTTTTGATCTTTGCCGTGAGCGACCACTGTCGCCGAAATCTTGTTCTCGGATCCTGTACTCAGCAATGCTTCGAGCTCGACGGAGCTTCCGGCGTCTGCCTGGAGTGAAGGCACACGAATCGTCTGGCCCTCTTCAACGAGGAACTGTTTTCCACCGGCTTTTATAACTGCGTGCGACATTTCATTCACCTCTCAGACGAGTCAAGTCGTCGTAGAAAAGTCGGACATTATAGGGCAATCGGCTCGGAAATCGCAAACCGCGAATACGTCCTATAAGTCCTGCAGGACCTATTGCGCTGCGGCTTTCTTGCCGTTCTTGGCTAAAAAATACTCCATGAAATCGGTTCCGATGTCCCCGGCGCGGAAACGCGGATCATCCATTATCTTCAGGTGCAACGGGACCGTTGTCTTGATCCCTTCGATCACCATCGCTTCCAGCGCCCGCTTCATCCGCGCGATGGCCAGTTCGCGAGTCCGGGCATGGACAATCACTTTGGCAATCATCGAATCGTAAAACGGTGTCACCTGATAACCGGAGTAAACAAACGTGTCAACGCGCACGCCCGGGCCGCCCGGCAGATTGAACGCTGAAATGGTTCCCGGCGACGGCGCAAACGTCTCCGGATTCTCCGCATTGATACGACACTCAATCGCATGACCGACGATCAGCAGGTCGTCCTGCGAATAACCCAGCGGCTCGCCTTCGGCAATCCGGATCTGATTGCGAACGATGTCGGCAAGCGTGACCATCTCCGTCACGGGATGCTCGACCTGGATGCGCGTGTTCATCTCCATGAAGTAGAAGTTGCCATGCACATCCAACAGAAACTCACACGTGCCTGCGCTTGAATACCCGAGCTTCTTGCACGCAGACACCGCAGCGTCACCCATCTTTTTGCGCATCTCAGGCGTGAGAACAGTCGAGGGCGCTTCTTCCATCAACTTCTGATGGCGTCGTTGAATCGAGCACTCGCGCTCGCCAAGGTGAATGCACTCGCCAAACTCGTCGGCCAGCACCTGGATCTCAATGTGTCGCGGACGCTCGATATACTTCTCGATATAAACACTGCCATCGTTGAAAGCGGCTGCGGCTTCAGTCGACGCGGTCTCGAGCGCTTTCCCCAACTCCTGTTCGGAACGAACGATGCGCATACCACGACCACCACCACCTGCTGAAGCCTTGACGATGACGGGATAACCAATGTCGCCAGCGAGCTTGATGCCTTCCTCTTCTGAAGTTACAGCACCAGGACTTCCAGGAACGATCGGCAAGCCCGCTTCGTGCATCACACGCCGCGCTTCGATCTTGTCGCCCATCAGCCGGATCACACTCGCCGGTGGTCCAATGAACTTGATATTGCAGGCCTCGCAGATCTCAGCGAAGTACGCCGACTCAGCCAGAAATCCGTAGCCCGGATGGATCGCATCGACGTTAAAGATTTCCGCAGTGCTGATGATGGCGGGAATATTGAGATAGCTCTGGGCCGAAGGTGCTGGTCCAATACACGCTGCTTCGTCGGCAAAACGGACGTGAAGCGAATCGCGATCGACGTCGCTATGAACGGCGACCGTCTTGATGCCCATCTCCTTGCAGGTCCAGATGATGCGACAGGCAATCTCGCCACGATTGGCGATCAATATCTTCTTAAATTTACGTGGATTAAACGCCATATAACTTCGCCACAAAAAAGCACAAAAGGCACAAGTTCTTTTTTTGTGCCTTTTGTGCTTTTTTGTGGCCTAACTACGAATACCAAACAAGGGCTGGCCGTATTCAACTGGCTGCCCGTTCTCTACGTAAATTTTGACGACCTCACCCGTCGCTTCTGCCTGAATCTCGTTCATGAGTTTCATGGCTTCGATGATGCAAACGACCGACTCCGGCTCAACGCTGCTGCCAATCTTCACAAACGGGTCGGCAGTCGGCGAAGGCGAACGATAGAACGTGCCTACAATCGGTGACGGAATAATGTGTAAGTCCTGATCCTGAGCAGCCGCTGTGGTCGCCTGTGTACCGGGATGCGCAGGAGCGGACAACGGAGGAGGTGCAGGAGCATGTGGCGGCGAAGGCGGTGGAGGCGCGGCGTGCTGCGGCTCAGACGCAGCCGAATCACGACGGAGACGAACACGAAAGCCTTCATTCTCGAGCTCGAGCTCAGCTAGTCCGTTCTCACGCAGGAGTTCAATCAGCTCGCGCAACTCGTCCATGTTTACGGAAGCGCCCGGCTTCTGTGCTCGTGCCCGCCGATTTGGAGCGTCGTTTTGTTCTTTAGGTGTAGACATTTAGTTTCGCGCAAAGGCGCAAAGGCGCAAAGGCTTAGCTTTGCGCCTTTGCGCCACTGCGGGAGATTGCCTTACTCCTCGTCGGCTGCAGGCTCGGCCGCTTCCTGCTTCGCTTCTTTACCGCGACCTGACTTCTTCTTCTTCGAGCTGGCTGATTTAGCTCGCTTCTTTGCAGCCTCAGCCGCTTCAACTTCACGAGGATTGTCAACGAGCTCAATGATCGCGAGCTCGGCGCGATCGCCCTCGCGGTGGCCGAGCTTCAAAATTCGGGTATAGCCGCCGGGCCGATCCTTGTAACGCGCTCCAAGATCAGTAAAGAGTCTGCGCAGTGCTGCCACGCCGGCAGTCCGCGACGGTCTCAACTGTCCGCGCTTACCGGTAAGTTCGCTGACTGTGGTGTTGCCGGCGTGAAAGTACCCGGCAGCCTGGCGTCGCAAGTGCAACGCACGAGCGTCAGAACCATTGTCAGCAAAACTGAGAGCTTTGCGCGACAACGTAATGGCGCGCTCGACAAACGGTCGCAACTCCTTCGCTTTTGGCAAAGTCGTGACGATGCGTTCCTCGCGGGAATTGATCAGAGAAGTCGCCAGGTTACGCAGCATCGAGTGACGATGCTCACTGGTACGACCAAGTTTTCGATGTGCCTTCAGGTGTCGCATGACTCTAACCTACTGTTCCTCGTCGCCTTCATAATCCGAAAGATCGGCAGTGTCGCGACCGCCCGTTCCGGGAATCGGATTACCCTGCTCGTCAAATTCCATTCCGAAGTCGAGCCCCATGCCGTTCAAAATTTCTTTGATCTCATTGAGCGACTTTTTGCCGAAGTTCTTGGTGGCCAGCATTTCGCGCTCGGTGCGTTGGACCAGATCGCGAATCGTGCGAATGTCGGCGTTCTTGAGACAGTTGTAAGAACGAACTGACAGTTCGAGCTCATCAACTGACCGATCCAACTGATCATTGCGTGGCAGCGGAGGACGCTCCATCTTCGCATATGCGAAATCGTCCGTGTCCTCTTCGAAGTTGATGAAGATCGACATGTGATCCTTGATCAACTTCGCCGCCAGACCAATCGAGTCTTCCGGCTTCACCGAACCATCGGTCCAAACTTCGATGGTGAGTTTGTCAAACTCCGTATTCTGTCCGAGACGAGCCGCCTCGACGTTGTAATTAACTTTCTTGACCGGGGTGTGCACCGAATCGATCGGGATGTAGCCCAGCGAGAGATCTTCGTCGAAGTTTCTGTCAGCCGAAACGTAGCCACGGCCGCGCTTCAGACGCATCTCGACTTTCAGAGATCCGTTGTCGCTGACGGTTGCAATGTGTACTGACGGGTCGAGAATCTCTACATCAGCATCAGTCTCGATATCAGCCGCAGTGACTTCACCTGCTTCCTCCTTCGAGATTCTCAGCGTTTTTGGCTCGCTGCTGTGTAGCTTGAAAGGTACCTGCTTGAGATTAAGAATAACGTCGGTAGCATCTTCCACCACCCCTTTTATCGATGAAAACTCATGCTCGACGCCTTCAATCTTGACTGCCGTAATGGCAGCGCCTTCGATTGAAGATAGCAGTGCGCGACGAAGAGAGTTACCCACAGTGGTCCCAAAACCTCGTTCGAATGGCTGCGCTGAAAAGCGCCCATATCGTTCGGTGAGGGTCTCTGCGTCAGCCGCAAGGCGTCGCGGCATTTGAAATCCTGTCCAAAGATTATTTTGATCCATAGCCATAGGTTGTATCCTAAGAAAAATGCGTCGGACCAGGTGATGACGTCTGGCAGCGTCATCCCTGATCGGGTTAACTACTTACTATAAAGTTCAACAATTAACTGCTCGTTGATGGTGCGATCGATATCGTCACGCACTGGCAAACTGGCGACACGCGCAGTCATCTCGCCGCCGTCAGCATTGATCCACGACGGACGTCCACGACCAGACGCGGTTTGCCATGCGCCTTCGATGTGAGAGTTCTTGCGACTCGCATCTCTCACACTGATCACGTCACCGGGTTTTACCTGAAAAGAGGGAATATCTACTTTGCGATCGTTTACCTGAATGTGACCGTGGTTGACCAACTGCCGCGCCTGACGGCGTGAGGTCGAAAACCCCGCACGGTAAACCGCATTATCCAACCGGCGCTCAAGCAGGAACAGAAGGTTCTCACCCGTAATTCCCTTCATGCGAGCGGCACGTTCGAAGTAGTTTCGGAACTGCCCTTCGAGAATGAAGTAGATACGTTTGACCTTCTGCTTTTCTCTGAGCTGCTGGCCGTAACCGACCAGTGCTTTGCCTCGGCGCAGCGAGTTTCCGTGCTGCCCAGGCGGTTGCGTACCACGTTTTTCAATCGGGCAAGCCGGTTTGTAACAACGATCGCCCTTCAAAAACAGTTTCGCGCCTTCGCGACGGCAAAGGCGACACACCGCATCTCTATACCTAGCCAATGATTTGCCTCCAGTCTAAATAGTTAGACGGAAAAGTTTACAGGTTGTGCTTCAGCACGAACCCTTCATCCTTTGGGTTTATCTTTATTGCCGATTGCCAATTGCCGATTGCCAATTTATCAGTCAGAAATTGGCAATAGGAAATCGGCAATTGGCAATGCTTCAAACTCTTCTTCGCTTCGGCGGACGGCAACCGTTATGCGGAATCGGCGTCGTATCGCGAATCGTCATCACGCGAATGCCCGCATTTGCGATCGCACGGATCGCTGATTCACGACCACCACCTGGTCCCTTCACACGCACTTCACACTGATGCATGCCGGCTTCATGCGCCTTCTTGGCCGCCTCGTAAGCTGCCTGCTGCGCGGCGAATGGCGTTCCCTTACGAGAGCCACGAAAACCACGCGCGCCTGCTGACGATTGTGCGATCAGATTCCCTTCGAGATC
>DASTVU010000327.1:0-6138 GCA_035758935.1 Pyrinomonadaceae bacterium
GGCAAGCAATACCGCTACTGCCGCAAACACAACCAGCAGGAATGTCAGAAACCGCGGACGCGCGGTCACTGTGTAGAGTACCTGGTCCATCGTCTTCACGTCGTAGATGGGGAGTTGACTATCGACGTAGCGCACCTCCTGCCGCACAGCAGCCGCGACCGCGCCCGGATCGTTCCCACTACGAATTACGAACACCAGCGGTACTAACGCCTGGTACTGCGAATACGGCAAGAACATTCCCGGATATAGATCAGCATTCAGCCCAGTTTGCCTGACATCTGAGGTAACTCCGATCACTTCCAACGGGACACCGTCGCGGAATCCCATGTCAACTCGTCTGCCGATTGGGTTCTGAGTGCCAAAATATTTCCGTGCCAGTTCGCTATTAATAATGACCACGCCGGGTGAGTCACGAGTGTCGGAACCGGCAAAGTCGCGTCCCTGCAAGATCGAAATGCCGAGCGTTTGGAAATAGCCGGGGCTGACAATGCTCACGTGAGTGTGTGGCATGTTTGTAGAAACCACTGGTTCGCCTTCGACCTTGAAACTGGTGCCCTGTAGTCCGACATCGAGCGGTAAATTGCTACCAAATGCCACGGATTTCAGGCCGGGCAGTGCAACGAGTCTCGGCATCAGTCGATCGACGAACGTCAGGCGCGCCTGCGCGTCCTTATATGTCGCGCGCGGTAAATTGATCGACATCGCGACGAGTTGCTCAGGCTGCAATCCGCTCGGCACGTTTTGCAAACGAATGAAACTATTGACGAGTAAGCCTGCACCCGTCAATAGGACCAGCGCGAGAGCGACCTCCGTGATCACGAGCAATGATCCATTAGCATTACGGCCGGACACCGAAGCACTACTTCCCTTTAAGGCCGTCACTAAATTTATTCGTGAAACTTGTAGCGCCGGGATCGATCCAAAGAATAATGAGGTAACGAACGAAACGAATAGGGTAAAAACCACGACGCGGCTGTCGATGCTCACCGCATTCAGACGATAGATATTTTGCGGCGCCAATACTGCAATCAGCTTGAGCATCCAAATCGCCAGTACGAGACCTACCGCTCCTCCCATCAACGAGAGCAATATGTTTTCCGAGAGCATCTGACGAATCAACGTGAAGCGTCCAGCACCAAGTGAAGCTCGTATCGCCATTTCCCGCTGTCGTCGCGTTGCGCGAACCAAAAGCAAATTGGCCACGTTGGCGCACGCGATCAGAAGCACGAATCCAACCGCGATCGGCAGGATCCACAATGCGGTTCGCACATCTCCAATCACCTGCTCGTGAAGCGAAACGGGATAAGCATCCCAGCCGCTATTTGTTTCAGGATATTCTGTCGCGAGACGTTCAGTAATGTTTCGCAAGTCGGCTTCGGCGCGTGCGGGCGTAATTCCATCCTTGAGACGCGCCACCACAAACAGGTTGTGCGCGCCTCGTTGGTTCATCTCGAGTCCGTAACGTAATGGCGTCCACAGGTGAACTTTTACAGCACGCGCTTCGCCACGGAATGCAATCGGCGGAGGGAAATCGAAATCGGAGGGCATAACACCAATAACTGTGGCGTTCTCAGCTCCGAGTGCGATGCTTTGCCCGATGATTGCTGGACTTGCCTGGAAACGGCTGTTCCAAAACTCGTGACTGATGATGACTGTGGCCGGCTTGCCCGGCTGATCTTCATCCGGCAGAAAATCGCGCCCGAGTACTGGCTCGACACCTAACAGCGAAAACATTGTGGCGGAGATACGCAGCCCTCGTACCTGTTCCGGTTCTCCGCTTGTGATGACATTGAAATCCTGTAACCGGTAAGCCGCCACATCCTGAAAGACCTGATTCTGGTTCCGCCAATCTGCGAAGTTCGGAGGAGAGACCACCATCCGGGGCAAACCTTCTTTGAGCGAACGCTCCCAAAGCACAACCAATTGTTCCGGATTGCGAAAAGAAAACGGCTTGAGCAGCACGGTGTTGACCACGCTGAACATCGCGCTGTTCGCTCCAATACCCAGTGCGAGCGTGGCGACTGCGATCAGCGTAAACCCAGGATTCTTCAGCAGTACGCGAAGTCCGTAGCGCAGATCTCGCATCGATGTGATCCTCCTAAGAGCTCTTTATCATAAAAACACCAGAAAACAACGATCTATAACCAAAAAGAGCACCTGGACCTATATCGGGTTCCAACTCCCGGAAACAAAATGAGCTTCCTCTACATAAATAGTTAAATGAGGCCCCACTAACGAAACGAGGACGGTCTCAGCAGGAGGAGAAACTATGAACGTCCGAACCTATCTTGGCAAAGTTTATGTCATTCAAAATAATGAAGCCGTCATTCGCGACGAGAATGGCGTCGCGCTCAAATACAAAACCGGCGACGTGCTTCCGCCTGGTGCGCAGGTCGGCGACGTAAAGATGATTCCGAAAAACACGCAGATCAATGTTACCGATGTTAAGGCACTAAACCGCAAAGACGTGATGATTTTCGCGCGGCCAGCCGGCGATAGTGCCGCAGCATTTGGTTGGACCAGAGCCATGAATGTAGCCGGAGGTTTTTTGGGTGAGGTTGTCGGCTTTTCGCCATCGAAGTTCGAAATGGAACCGGAAGGCAACAACAAAACTTGCTTCGATCCCAACGCGCTTATTCGGGGCGGCCCCCCAACTTTTGCCCCCGGGAGCGGCACAATTGCGCAAGGATCGTTCGTCGTGGTTACTGAGACGTCAGACGATAAGAAGAACGTCAAGGTTAGCAAACTTG
The DNA here is from genome assembly GCA_035758935.1 of Pyrinomonadaceae bacterium. GTDB lineage: Bacteria > Acidobacteriota > Blastocatellia > Pyrinomonadales > Pyrinomonadaceae > PSRF01. The sequence continues at coordinate 2,751 of DASTVU010000327.1, forward strand.
AGATCGTAAACGGCGACATGGTCGTTGGCGACGAGATTGGTTGGACGAGATCCGCCAACCTCGCGGACGGGTGCTCTTCCGATCAGTTCCTGACGGCCGAGTGGTTTAATAAAAAGGGGCCGAACGCGTGCTGGGCGCACGGCGAATATCTGTTCCCGAAAGTGATGGTCAACATAATTGGTGTTGGCAGCGAAATGGAACAGACAACATTCGACAGTTTCACGCCATATCAGAAAATGGTAAAGGCGGCCAGGGAAGCCAATGTCACAATTCTCATCAACAGCGCCTTTCGCACCTTTCAGCGCCAGGCCGAGTTGTTTGCGAGTGGCCCTAACCCCGCCGCGCCTCCGGGAGCTTCGAATCACCAGCACGGTCAGGCATTCGATCTGAACACCGGAGACAACGCTTTAAGCGGAGGCGACCCAATCTACGAGTGGCTGAAGAGGAATGGTCCGAAACACGGTTTCATCCGCACGGTAAACAGAGAACCATGGCACTGGGAATATCGACCGCGCGAAGCCGCGCAAATGGGGCCGGGTCAGTTTAAGTCGCCACCGACTATTACCTAGGAGTGAGCTTCACTCCTGGATCGGATCAGAACAGGAGCGGTAGCGGTTTGGTCTGTGATCAGCATGCGAATTCCTAACGATGGTCGTTTGCACAATAAGTCCTGAATCCCGCCCACGGCAGTGGGCGGGATTTGGGACTTTCGTATACTAGTGAGCTGACTTTCCGCGGCGTGCTTCAGCTTCGTCCAGCCAGCCACGCCGCAGATCGTTCTCCGGAATGCTTGATAGATATGGTTTGATGTCGAGTACTGGAGTGCCATCGAGCATGTCCAGTCCGACTACCTTCAACCTTGGACCATCTCGCCCGACGAGTTTCACCACAGTCAGACCGATAGGATTTGGTCGCCATGGTGAACGTGTGGCGAAAACACCGTGCTCCTTAGTGTCGGTGGGTGGAGTTCCAAGCAACTCGTATCCGTCAGACCGATCGAAAACCCAGATTACGAACAAATGTGAGAAGCCCTCGATGTCGGTTAATCCGAGCTCGTACTCAGAAAGAATTTCGATTGTGCCTTCAGCTTCATGTTGTGCTCCAAACCCTTTCGGGATCTGTGCAGTCTCCGAGTAAGGGCTTCTCACAAAACCAATCGGTCGCATAAGAACGTTATCACTCATCGTTGCTATTTCACCTCAAGCATCCTGTACAACAAAATTTTTAACGCAGTCACGACATCGTAAGCACGACTTTGCCGAACGTCTCGTTGGATTCAAGACGGCGATGAGCATCCTGAATCTGCTCGCGTGGGAAGACTGAATCGATTACGGGTTGAATAGTTCCCGCGGCCAGTAGCGGCACAACTTCTCGTGTGAACGCAGTTGTGATTGCGATCTTCTCTTCCAGAGATCGCGCGCGGAGCACCGTACCGATGATATGTAGACGTTTACCCAGGATTTGATATAGGTCAACATTAGTCTTACCACCGGCGACACCGCCGATGAGGATGATCCGGCCTTTCAACGCCATTGCTTCAAGGCTGGCGGCGAAATACGGACCGCCATTCAGATCGAGGACGACGTCAAACCCGCCACCGGTCACGTTCTCGGCAAATGCGGAGAGCCCCGCTAACGAGCTCGGATCCGGAACTACATATCCCGCGTCCAAACCAAATCGTTTCGCGCGCTCTATCTTGTCGGGCGTACGCGACGTCCCGAACGCACGACCTCCCAAAGCTTTGACGAGTTGTGTTGCAGCGAGTCCGACTCCACTCCCAACCGCATGGATCAGAACGTTTTCTCCAGCTTTGAATCCTGCTTGCTGAAGAGCGTCATATGCGGTTATGAAAACCTCAGGAATTGCGCCCGCGGCAGGCCACTCAAGGTTTGGCGGAACGGCGGCCAATGCATCTTGATGTGCAGTCACAAATTCGGCATGGGCTCCACCACCGACAATACCCATTACACGATCGCCTTCGTGCCAACGGCGAGCGTTCGTGCCCAACTCAGCGATTTCGCCGGCAAACTCCAGACCCGAGATGTTCTGCGGAGCGCCCGGCGGCGCAGCATATCCACCAAGCCTTTGCAGCAGATCTGCGCGATTCAGGGCGGAACTCCGCACGTGTACGAGGACTTCATCCGGTCCAGGCTGTGGATCGGGAACGTCCTGGATCTTTAATACCTCTGGACCGCCGAAACGAGTTATAACGACAGCTTTCATGGCTTGGAGATAATATGGGTGATACGAATGTAGCAGCGCAAGCGTGTGACGCAAGCCATTACCACGATCGTGGTAGTCGTCACTGATCCATCAGAGGTAGTTAAAAAGACTTCGATGGCGGGATGTGTGATTCATCCGATTCGAACACAATGCGTTCCAAACGCCTGACCTGGGAGAACAAACAATGACCAAACCACCATTAGACATGAAACTCGAAGTCGTCTTGCTTGGCGTTTCCGACGTGGACCGTGCGAAGGCGTTCTATGAGAATCTCGGCTGGCGGGTCGACATCGACATCGTAGTTGGAGACTTCCGCGGCGTGCAGATAACACCGCACAACTCGGGAGCTTCGATCATCTTCGGTAAGGGCGCCGATTCGCCAAAACCCGGCTCGGTACACAACCTGATCCTCGCGGTCGATGACATCGATACGGCGCGCAACGACTTGCTTGCCCGTGGCGTCGACGTGAGCGAGGCCTTCCACTTCACTGCTGGTCCATTCAACAACACCGTGGAAAACCCGCGCGCCCCTGGGCGTGATCCGGAAGGCCGTTCTTACTTCTCGTTTGCATCGTTCGAGGATCCGGACGGGAACGGCTGGCTGCTTCAGGAGATCACGATGCGTCTTCCCGGCCGCGAGTGGAAGTCGCAGTCCACGGATGTCGCAGCACTTGCCGAACTCCTGCACGAGACAGAGCAGCGTCATGGTTCTTACGAAATGACGCACGGTAAGCACAATTGGTGGGACTGGTATGCACCGTACCTGAGCGCCCGCCAGAACGGCAGCAGTGCAGACGAGGCGTCAGCCGCAGCCAACCGCTACATGGAGACGCGCAGCTGACAAGCAAACTCTTTCCGGCTAGCGGCGGCAACGCTACTAGTCGGATCTGCTCCTTCCCAACGCACGTCGGCAGTTGGACGTTGAAGTCGGCGTCTACTTGCGTATGCTGAACAAGCGAGTGCCGTCAATCTATTAAAGTAAGACGCAGAAACACACGCATGATGAAATCCTTTCTGCCACAAAAGGCACAAAAAACTACTTTTGTGTTTTTTGTGCCTCTTTGTGGCTATCAGTGGCTTCCTGATACCAGGCAGGGTGATGCGTTCTGGCCCAATCCTCCGTCACGGTGCCGTCGATCATCGATCTGAACGTGCCGGGTTGGTG
>DASTVU010000328.1:0-8696 GCA_035758935.1 Pyrinomonadaceae bacterium
CTGTTGAGACTGGGCGTTGTTCCGCGGCACACATCACGTGAGCCAATTCAGCGCAGAGAGGATTCGCGAGGCTTTAGTCCAGAGCCATAATCCGCGTTATCGTCTGATTAGATCCGCGTTATAAAGACGTTTGTAAACGCGGTAGTTGGACATGACTTTCTGGACGTAACCCTTCGTTTCGTCAAATCCGACTTCCGAGGTGAACACTCCCGGATCAGGGCGCTTCGCGCGCTCCAGCCAGCGAGCGACGTTGTCCTCACCACCGTTGTATGAAGCCGCGACCGGCTCCAGCATTTGCGGAAACAGTTTTGTCAGGTGCTCGAGATACTCCGCACCAACCGTGATTGAAGTTTCTGGTTGATAGAGTTGATTCTCACGCAGCGCATTCAGTCCCGCGCCTGGTCCATACTTTTGCGCTGCGTCCATCGTCAATTGCAACAACCCACGCGCGCCGGCAGGCGACTTCGCCAACGGCTTGAACACACTCTCCTGCCGAATCAGAGCAAGAATGAATCGCGGATCGAGTTTGCGAGATTTTGAAGCACTGATTATTGCTTGCCGGTATGGCGCGGGATAGAGCCCGGAAACGGAATCGATCGCACTGTTAACGCGTTCCTCGCGCCTCGAAACGATTTCAGCCCGCGATGGACCAGCAAGGGCAGCCAGACGCTGGCTTGCGAGCCAGCCGTAATAAGATTCGATGCCGTCCGGAACTGATAGATACGCGTTGAATGCTTCGTCTTTTCTTCCGGCTTTCTCCAGGCTGAAGGCTTTGAGATAAGCAACCTCAGCGGCACTTGTCAGCACTGCCCTCGAAAACGATCGTTTCAACAATTGGTCCGCAGTGTTCACGGCGTCGGACCAACGATCTTCCGCAACGTAAAGTCGCAGCTCGGCAAACAAAGCATTCGTCTCGACGGCTGTTCCTGCAAAACGTTGTCGGGTTCGAGCGACCCACTGAAGTGCCTCCGCCGATTTGTTTGCTTCTCGCAGCGTGTCGATAACGTTGAGATGAGCAGTGTCGATGCGTTCGCCATTTGGATAACGATTGACGTACTCGGCATAACGATCTGCCGATTCAGAAAATCTTCCCATGCGCAAAAGGGAAGCGGCGCTGAAATTCAACGCCTCACGGCTTTCCTTCGTCCCGTTATAGTTTTGAACCAGCTGATTGAAGATCACATAGCCCGGTTGATAGTCCTTACTCAAAAAATACGAGCGCCCGATGCCGAGCATTGCCTCCGGCACACGTTGATCCTGTGGATAGTTGTCTATAAGTGTTTGCCAGTGCGCACGCGCCTCAGCAAACGCACGGACGCTCAGGTAGATGGCGGCGCGGCGCATGTGCTCAGGCGGCGCGAGCTTCCTGAGATTTCCCTTTGCATCCCGGTCAGCAGCATCACTACGTCGCGCAGCGGCGAGTGTCGTCTCGCTGGCTGCCTGTTTTGCGATTACGCTTGAGTTTCGGCTGGCGGCGGTCGTGGGCACGGCGCCCAGCAGACAAAGAAGAAAGACTGCGAAGTTCTTTAACACCCTTAATTACTCCCGGGTTAAATCTGGCGACTCTTCGATGATCTCGAAACTGGATTGGATTTCTACTGTCGGTCGTAACGTTGCCGCGACACTACAGTATTTCGTTTCGGAGAGTTCAATTGCGTGTGCGACTGCTTTTGGTGAAATCGATTTACCGGTGAGGATGTGATGGACTTTCATCGACGTATAACGTCGCGGGTATTCATCGCGACGTTGTCCGGTTACCTCAACGACATAGCTGGTCACGTGTTGTCGCTTTTTAGTAAGAATGCTGGCGACGTCAGTTGCCGTGCAGGAGCCGAGTGCGACGAGCAGTAGTTCAACCGGTGAGGGCGCCGAGGATCGTTGGCTATCGGTATCGAGTGCGAGAGCATGGCCTGAGGGAGTAGTTCCGAGGAACAAGTCATCACTCACAAACCGAACGGTTGCTTTAACGCCAGGCGCCGACATCGATCAAAGAATAACACACGATTTTCCGAGTCATACCATGGTATGATTTCTGACAACTGGTTGGACCTCACTACCAGCAAAAGGGGAACTCAAAAGGTAAAGTCTCGAAATCGTCGCCCAGGAGACGTCTTTAGTAATGGCGTGGGAGGACCGACATGGCCGATATCCTGGTCGTCGACGATGACGATGTGATCCGCGAAACGCTCGATGAGTTGTTGTCTGCGAACTATTCCGTCCAAACGGCGGATACTGCCGAAGAAGCGCTTTCCAAACTCGAATCTCAACGTTTTGACGTCGTATTAACTGACATCTCTATGCCGGGCTTGGATGGAATGGAGTTGCTGAATCGCGTCGTCGAGAAATATCCCGGCACACCGGTGATCATTATTTCCGGTCACAGCGATCAAGATCATGCGCAAGGCCTGATCAGCCGCGGGGCGTTTGATTATTTGTTGAAGCCTTTTCGGTTGGAAGTTGTTGAAGAGAGCGTGAAGCGCGCGATTGAGAAATGAAATTCCTATCCACAGATTACACAGATTGATTTATAGAATCTGCGTAATCTGTGGATAAGCTTACCTCGAAACTACGGCGGCGACAGCCTGTCGTCTACTGCCTAATCGACTAATGTCACGTACGAGTTCGGCAATTCGATCGGCCGTGAACGGCTTCGCCACGACCCAATCCACTCCGGCTGCTTTTTTCTCGTGAGATCCGACGGCCTCGCCCCAACCCGTAATCACCGCAATCGGAATAGTCTTGTTAATCAACCTGATCTCTCGCGCGAGTTCCCAGCCGCTCATCCCAGGCATTCCCACGTCGGTAAACACACCATCAAACTCATGTTCTCGGAACAGTGATAACGCCTGGCTACCACTCTCCGCCAGGTGCACTTCACAGTGTTCACCTTCGAGAATGTCGCCGAGTAGATCTCTAACGAAGTCTTCATCGTCGACCACAAGTAGTCGCGTGAGTGACGTCTTAAGAGGCTCTGCCTCTTGAATCACAGAAGTAGTCTCTTCTAACACCGACGCCACCGCGGCCGGATCTACGCTCTTCTCCGCGATCTTTGCCAACGGCAGCGTGATCCGAAACTCCGTTCCTTTTCCATAATGCGATTCGACGTCGATATTGCCGCCGTGTCTTCTGATGATGCCGAAACTCACCGCGAGCCCAAGTCCCAGTCCCGCTTTACCCTTCGTAGTGAAAAACGGATCGAAGATCTTCGAACGAACTTCGGGGTACATTCCCACACCATTATCGATGACTTCTACAATCACTGACTCACCAACAGTGCGACTCGTGAGCGAGAGCCTTCCACCTTCGGGCATCGCGTCCACAGCGTTAAAGACCATGTTGACCAGAACCTCGCGCAACTCCGAATCATCACCCATCACCATCGCGTTTGATCCGATATGCAGATCCAGAACGATGTGAATGTTTGAAGCTTCAGCACAGTTTTTCCACCGCGGTCGTGTAATCTCGCTGGCGTCCAAAAGGATCTGATCGATCGAGACCAGTTCAAAGTTGTGATCGCGTCGCTGGCGCGCGAAGTCCTGAATGCGTTTGACTGTCTTCGCACCGTCTTCAGCGGTCTTGATGATAATGTCGAGACCTCGCTTGAGCTTTTCCGGATCGTTGGTGCGTTGAAGCAACTGTGCGCGTCCGAGAATGCCGGCGAGCGTGTTGTTGAAGTCGTGTGCGACGCCTGAGGCAAGCTCACCGAGTGCAGAGAGTTTTTCCATCTGCGAAAACTGTTCGCGAATGCGCTCCTGCTCGGCGATGTAATGCGAGAGTTCCTTGACGTGGTTTTCAGCCTGCGCTGCCTGCGCCGCGGAAGTCTCGACGTTCTTGAGGTACGTGCGATAAGTGAGGAACGTGATTGCGATGATGGGAAGCGTGATTACAAACGCATAAACGCCGATGAAATAGACGAGACCCGCAATGATCCCCGCCGCGCATGCGCCAGTAAAGTAAGTAATCGATGTCCAGAGATAGTGCTTGCGCCACGTCTGCCAGATCGGTTCATCCGCTTTGAGAGCGCCGCCGATGGCTACGATGCCGGAGTTGGAGACGTACTGTGTAAGCGCCATCGTGCAGATCGCGGCCACAAAGGTCGGAGAGATCGGTTTCGTTCGCAGCAGTACGACGCTGCCGAAGATCCACTCAAGCACGCTGCTCGTGATTAATATCGAAACTGCGGTAGAAGCCCAGTTGAACCACACAATGATCGGCCGCCGGCTAAATCGCAGCGACGAGATGAGTGCTTCCATCGCACCGACAACCACAGCGGCCGCTCCTCCGTAAAGAAGCAGCACCAGAAATACAAATGTGTCAGAGACTGAGATTTGCGAACTGAAACGGGGAATGGGAATCGTGATCCGCGACGTAAGGAGTAAGGCTACGCCGATCAGAATAGCAAAGCGTGGATCAAATTGAGCGAGGTCGACCTGTAGCGCGGAAGAGACAAACGCAAGGAGACCGCATGCAATTATCACCCAGAGGAATGGCCCGAAGAGTTTATTTCCCATGGTGCCGGGGTTTTGACGTTCTTATGGCGTCATATTATGGATGGGCCAACTTCTCCAGCAGACAGTTGGGGGTGAAGGGTTCTGCTAGTTCTGCACAGGCTCGTTCCTTGGAAGGAAAATCGTTTCGTAAGTGGCTCTAAAATTGAAACCGCATTTACGATAAAAGCCCTGGGCCCACTCATTCGTTTCGTTTACCAGCAGGCAAACGGATTTAGTGTTTTCGAGCAAGCGTCGCATCAGTTCTGACATCAAACGCTTGCCGAGATTCTTGTTGCGGTAGTCTTCGCGCAGCCATATTCCCTCGAGATAGATGACTTCGGGAGTTCTCGAGATCACGTCTGCTTTGAAAACCAGGAGGTTGTTTTCAACTAATACCCATGTTCGTCCTTGTTCGATCCGTCGCAGGCACCGTTCGCGGAAACCTTCGCGATCGACCTGCATCGGATTAATTCCACTTTCAGCGTAAGCAAGTTCAGCCTGGATCGGCATCACGAGTTCAAGCTCATCAACGGTTGCTGGTCTGAGGCCGGCAATCGGTTCGCGAGCGTCGCCTGGCAATGTCAATTCAAACAACCACTCGCGACATGCCAAACGTTGCTGGCGTCCCGTTTCACTGTAGTGACTCCAGAAGTCAGCGACTCTTTCCTTCTCGCCCATAATCATGTGCGTGTTTGGACATTCACGCGCCACTTGTGCGAGAGCCGCCAGCGCTCGATTAGAAACAGTTTCCATGAGCGTGGCGTGACCTACGAGGGCGACGCCTTCGAGTTGTCCGTTCAAGTCGCGACAGCCATAAAAGGTTCCACGATTGAAAGCACTGACGATTCCGTTATCGCGAATCATGCTCATCATAGCCACCGTGTGAATCGGACGCTGCGACAAGAATTCCAGAACTTCCGCTGTTTCGTTGTTTGTCAGGCGCTCAACCTGAACCGATTCGAACGCGATTGGCATTTCACGTTCATTCGCTGTGGGGGCTGTGCTCGTTTGCAACATTGGTCTACCTTTATCTTCGTGGGTTTTTGAGTAGTGTTGGTGCTTAGTAACCCAGATAGTCCGTGTAGTCGTCGAGCACAATTGTCATCGTCGTCGTGGCATCGCCATTCGTTAGAGCGTTGTACGCCTGCAGAACCGCGTCGCCAATGAGAACGCCATCGCCGATAAGAACGCCGTCGCCAATCAAAACGCCATCGCCAATCAACACACCGTCACCGATCAGAACACCTCCGAGTAGAACTTTCACGGATATGAAGACTTCACCGGAGCCGAGTGTGGTGCCATTGCTAATCACAATGCTGTCGCCGATAAGAACGCCGCTCGAAAGCATCGTTGAGTCGCCGATGAGCACGCCATCGCCTATGAGAACACCGAGATTGTTGAGCAGACCATCGCTCATCAAAACGCCGTCTCCCAGCAACACGCCTTTCCCATAAACCTTTTGATACTGGGTAATCAGCGCTGTGCCTTTTGCGTATGCCTGGCCGACAATCGCGCCCTGTGACCACGTGAAGGTGTAGACGCCGCTTGCAGTCGTGATGCTTGTTTGTGGTGTCGGGGCGGCTGCTGTAAGTAACGAAGCTCCGAGTGTCGTAGAGCTTGTGATGGTCGTGCGAACCAGCTTGGCGAGACGAACACTGCCGTCCACGTTAAGCTCGCCCGTGCCCTGCTCGTACATGTTGAAGTTTGGAAGCTGCTGGGCCGTGTACATCAACAGGGTCTTGATTAAATTGGGGGTAAGAGTCGGATTGGCTTCGAACATCAGAGCTGCGGTACCTGCTACGAGTGGCGCTGCCATCGACGTTCCGCTGAGCATCATTTGACTGCGAGTCGGACTGTTGCTTACATGAACATCCAACGACGGATTCTGCGAGAGCAGGAAGTTGTTCGGTGACTCGGCAAAGATTGTCTTGTTGCCTGGCGCCGCGATTTCAGGCTTGGTCAAGTTGTCGTAGTGGTTGATGCCGTCGGTGTCAGTCCAGAAGCTGCGCGTTGGACCACGCGAGCTGTAGGTTGCAATCGTATCGTCGCCTCTCTGGTTGGTTCCCTTGGTGTCAACGGCGCCGACAGTGATAACGGAAGGTTCGTTGCCGGGTGCATGAATCTGACCGTAGACCTTTTGGCCGGCACTGTTCTTTCCATTGTTACCAGCCGCGGCAACTACGACGATGCCACGATCGACGAGCTGCCGTGCAGCAACACAAAGCGGGTCGAACTTGTAGGAGTTGATTGCAGGTACGCCAATGCTCAGATTTACAACGCGCACGTTGTAAGTCGAAGCATTCGCCATCAGCCAATTGAACGCTGCAAGCACGTTTGATACCGATCCGGTGCCTGTTGAATTCAGAACTCTAAGATTAAGTATCTTCGCGCGCGGAGCAATTCCGATGTATTCACCTCTCGCTACGATTCCGTTTCCGGCTGCTGCTGCTGCGACGTGTGTCCCGTGACCGTATGGATCGTCCGTTCGTCCTTCGCCAGTGAAATCCAGATTGACAACGATTCGTGATAGTCCCGTTTGTGTATCGGTAAAGGAAGTGTGTGCGCCGTAGATACCGGAGTCGACGATTGCGATTCCGATTCCACTTCCATCAAGTGCACCGTCAGTAGCCATTGAGCGTACGTTGTCAGTGCCCGTAGTCCGCGCGACGTGTCCGCCCAGAGTCATTACTTCGCTGTCCAGAGAGATAAATGCGACTTCAGGAAAGTTCGAAAGAGCATTGACGACGTTACCGGGTAATTCGAGGGCAAAAGAGTTGAGGTTGTCGAAATGTCTTCTGATTTTGACGCCGTTGGCTGCCAGGAGTGAGTTGAGCTGACCACTCGGTTTCTGGTTGAGCTGCAGGATAACCTTAACGAGGCTGTCGCTGCTTTTCTTTGTCAGCAGGTCTCCGAGGTCGGAAGCCACCTTATTCGGCGTCTCGTTCTTGCTTCCTTGTCTACCTTTGCCCTTCGCATTGGCGGTCGCCCAAAGGTTACCGCCTAGAAGGTTTGGTCCCAGCGTGAGGCTCGCCAGCAAGGCCAGCACCAGGAAGCGTTTTGTTCTATTAATCAGTGTCACCGTCGTCATTCTCCGTCTGAGGTTTGGCCAGTTCTGGACAAACAACTGGCGCCGTCCCCTGTGCAGGGGGCGTGCCAGATCCATGATGGCGAGTTAGATCTTTGTGTAACAACAACTTAGGTGGATTTGGCGAGAACCTGGGATGGGCCAAACGCCTGACCGATCCAGGCAGATTGACTGGAATAGGCCTTCACTTTGATAGAATCGCGCGATGCTTCCTGAGCTTCCTGAAGATATTGAGGTCCATCGCGATCGCATGTGGCGACGCGATCCGGAAAACCGGGTCGAGGACGTTTACGGCGCTGAACGATTTATCGAAGAGGTGGGATTCTGCGAGGCATTAACCGACTCGCGCCGTCCTGGACCATCACTGTATGTCGCGGTTTGTGGTCGCAGAGATGCGCATATGCCGCGCAACGTGCAGAAAGATCCGGAGAGCCGTTTGGCGTGGACCATCAAGGACGAGGTGATGGGGCGGGGTAAGTGCTTTTATGGAAAACTACTGCGCGGCCGTTCGACTTTTATCGCACCACGGCTGATTCCGCACTTCAACGCACTCTTCGGAATGCCAAAACGAATGGAGAAAAAGCTTTTATCACCTGATGCGTTAGCTATTCTCAAGGTGATGAGGCACGAGTGGGAGATGGGGACACGCGATCTGCGTGAGGCCAGTGGTGTCACAGAGCGAGCCCGCTTTAACAAGGCGATGGCGCAGCTTCAGAAGGCCCTCAAGATCATTCCCAGCGAGGTTCTCTACGAACCAACGTTCACCTACATCTGGTCGATTACCGAAGCGCGTTTTCCGGATGAGCTCAATCAAAATGTGAAACGTGAAGAGGCTTTGCATGAGATTGCTCGTGCCTACCTCACCGGCGCAGGGATGACGTTGCGCGGCGAGCTAGCTCGTGTGACGGGTCTCCACTCTCCGGAAGCCGGATTGGGCAATTGGGGACTTGTCGACGAAGGCTTCGCAGAGCGACTCGCGCCCGGCGTCTATCGCCTCACAACTCTGGCCCAAAAAGCCAAAGCCCAGTCTATTTAACCCCTCGGAACGTACTGTAGGGGCGGCCCTCCGTGGCCGCCCTCGGTTGGCATACATATTCGAGATATGAGCACTCGATTTAAAC
>DASTVU010000329.1:0-6006 GCA_035758935.1 Pyrinomonadaceae bacterium
ACGAGCCAACAAGCAATATGCCATTTCACAAGCTGTATTATCCCGAGGCTAAGGCAAGGACAAATGCCACCAGGATCAACGTTATGCATGGCGAGAGCGTAGATAATCTAAATGTCGTAATACCACCCTTAATCAAAGCTGTTCGAATCGAAGGAGTCGTTCGCTATGCAGACGGTCGACCAGCCGCTGAAAGCATTATCTATTTTCAGACTCAGAAGAAGGAGGAAGACAAACGGGCTGGGGTTAGTCGCTACACGGATCAGAAAGGACGTTTTTCATTCACAGTTCTCGGAGATGTGAAAGGCGAGGTGTTTAGTTCATTTCGGCCTGAGGATCGAGAGTTGGTGACATGTCCCTCATTTAAGAAACAGATTAGAAAAAGCGGCAAATCGTCCGGTGTATTTGAAACGCCACACATCGAGGTTGACGGCACAAAAGATCTGACCGGCCTCGTGCTGCGATACTCCGTCTCGCCGTGCACACACCGGTAGATCGACTTACGACTTCTTCTTTCGTCCATTCGTGTTTTTGCTACTGCGTCGAATCGGCTCCTGATACCAGCGGGTGCCGGTGCGATATTCCTGCTCGGTTCGACTCAACATCGCGAGCGCTCGCTTCGGTCGCAGGTGCGCACACGCAACGATGATCGTGTTCAGCAGTGCCATCGGCGCGACATACGAGCCAGTGAACGAAGGACTACTGGTAGACGCGACGAGATAGTCGTCACACTGCAAAGCAATCGGCGAGGTGTCGCTGTCGGTAATACCAAACGTCGGAACACCGCGTCCATGAGCACGCTGCACTGCCTCAACAGTCTCTCGCAAACACCTGCCAAAGCTGATCGCCACCAGCAGATCTTTCTCTGTTAGCAAATCAATCTTGTGTTGCAGGTTGCCTGTGCTCCCGACCGGGGCATGAGCATCGAAGCCGAGCGGCGTCAGCCCATAAGCCAGAAACCACGCGAGGGACGCAGCCAGATCGACACCTACTACCAGAATCCGCCGCGCGCTATGAATGCGCTTGGCCAGCTCAACCGCACGACTGGCCTGCAAACTCGATCTCAGTATGCTCAAACTCTCGACGTCTCTTTCGAGACAATGCTGAACCTGATCAGTGACACTGCGTTTTTCCTGTGTCGCTGCTTTTAGAACTGTGTATGGCGTGATGTGGTTGACGAAATGCTGGCGCAGGTCAGCCGCAAAATCTGCGAATCGTTCGTAGCCCAATGCCTGAACCGTGCGCACGATCGTCGCCGCATCGACGTTGTAACGTTTCGCCATCTCGCGCGACGACAGGAAGAAAGTCTGTTCGTGGTTATCGAGAATCTCTCTGATCAGTCGCCGGCGGCTGCCGCTCAATGGCGATTGAGCGAAGCGCACTTCAAGCGAGGTGAGTGAAGAGTTGGAGCCGTTACTGCCACGACTGTTGAGCGCGTTTCCCGCTCCCATATTTTGCTCCTTCGTGTGTGGACCGAGCTAAGGTTTCATTCGTGAGATGTATACCCGAGTTTCAGTCAGACGTTTAATAAAATCCAGATCGATGTCGAATCCTAAACCGGGCCGGTCGGGAACGGCCACAGTGCCATCGGGAGCCACAGTGACTGCCGGCGAGATGATATCTCGTTCAAAATAACGTGAACTCGCCGAAATATCACCTGGTAAGGTGAAACCTTTGAGACTTGCGAGCGCGATGTTGTGCGCGCGACCTATGCCCGATTCGAGCATGCCGCCGCACCAAACCGGAATCGTCCGCGCCGTACATAAATCGTGTATTGCGAGGGCCTCTGCATAGCCGCCGACTCGCCCAACTTTGATGTTGATTATTCTACAACTATCCAATCCGAGTGCGAGCTTAGCGCAGCGATGATTGACAATACTCTCATCGAGACAGAGCCGAGTATTCATGATCTCCTGCAAACGCGCGTGGTCCATGAGATCGTCGTTCTGGAGCGGCTGTTCGATCATCAACAGATTGAAATCATCGAGTTTCTTTAGGTGATCTCGATCGTTAATGGTGTAAGCCGAATTGGCATCGACCGAAAGCAGGATCTCGGGAAAGTTCCGACGCACTTCAGCGACGACGTCGAGATCCCAACCTGGTTTGATCTTCAGCTTGATGCGCTGATAACCGAGACCGAGGTAACGTTCAACTCGTTCGCGAAGCCGCTCGACTGTCGTTTGAATCCCGAGGCTCACGCCTACTGCCACGCGTTTTAGTTCACCGCCAATCAGCGCCGATAGAGATTGCCCACTCGCCTGGGCCAGTAGATCCATGTATGCGAGCTCGAGTCCGGCCTTGGCCATGTTGTGTCCACGAAACGGTGACAGACGTTTTGCGAGATCATCGAGGCTCATGATCGGCTCATCCACCACGGCCGGGGCAAGAAAATCTCGAATCACGTGCAGAGCAGTGCCTGTAGTCTCGTAGCTGTAAAGCGGCTCCTCTGACGCAACGACCTCGCCCCAACCTGTTAATCCGTTCGCCTCGAGACAAACGAGAAAGATAAGACGCGAATCAACGCTGCCGAAGCTTGTTTCAAAGGGCTCGATAAGCGGCAAACGGATCAAACGAATCTCCACGCCATCGACTTTGATCGCGGTTGCAGTGTTCGACTGTTGCTCGAAAATTCTGGCCTGCATTGGCGCGAGAAAATAGCACACCGATCCATTTCGTGCAACAAATGTTGTACAAGAATTGACATCGTGCAACGGACGATGTTATATAGCGGGCCACAGGCTACAGGCTTTGCACGGATCAGAACTGGGGTTCCAACATCTCTCTTCCTAAGGAGCGGACTCATGAAAGGCTATCGAGGTGGCTCGTTGTTACTGGTCGTTTGTCTTCTGCTGGCGGCTTCAAACGCGCTGGCCCAGACGACAGTTTCCACGATTGAGGGCACGATAAAGGATCCGCAGGGCAGCATGGTGGCCGGCGCGCAGGTGGTGGTGAAGTCTGCCGCACTCGGCATTGAACGCACTGCAACCAGCGATGCAAGCGGCTTCTTTCGAGTAACGGCCTTGCCGGCGGGAATCTACTCGATGTCGGTTTCGCACACCGGGTTTGCGAGGCGAGACTTCGACAACATCGAGTTGACCGTCAATCGAACCCTATCGCTCGACATTCCTCTTGAAGTTGGGGCCGTTGCAGGCCAGGTCGATATTGTCGGTTACGCCCAGTTGTTGAATCCAACTACTGCCGCGACCGGCGCCACAGTGACGCCGCAACAGATCAAGGAGATGCCCACCAACGGTCGCAACTACCTCGACTTGATGCAGCTCGTGCCAGGCGTCGTGATTAATCGTCAGTCGAATCCGGGAAGCGACGAATCGACGCCGGTGCTTGGAGAACGGGCGGGCAACAACAACTTCATGATCGACGGTCAGCCGAACAAGGACAACGTCAACGGCGGCGCCGCGGCGCAGTTTAACCAGGAAACGATCGCTGAGTTTCAAGTGCTGACCGCAGGTTTCCGCGCTGAGTTTGGTCAGGCCTCAGGCGCGATCGTCAATGTCATCACTCGCAGCGGCACCAATGAATATCACGGGCTCGCTTCAATCTTCTTTCGCAACAACGTCTTCGATGCGAACAACTCAGTTGATCCGGCCATAACTGAGGCACCATTTCTGCAGCGCTGGGACGGCAGCATCGCACTCGGTGGTCCGATTGTTAGAGACAAGGTTTTCTTCTTCGGGTCAGCCGAGCGCATCCGCGAGAATCGCGAGCTGAATTTTGCTTTTCCTGCAACCACACCGCAGATCGCCAGAGACTTTGAAAATCAGTTTGACAAGCCGTCCCGCACCTACGACACGCGCGGCTTCTTCAAATTCGACGAGCAGCTCGGACGACACAGTTTGAGCCAGTCAGTCAATTACACGAATGGAAACGTCAGAGAGTTTCTGCCGCTATCAAATGCCCAGGACTTACCGTCCAGACGAAATCACCTCGGAGCGAGACATCTGCTGTTAGCTTTCAGCGATACGATCCTGGCCGGCAGTCAAAGCAATCCGTGGGTGTTGACACTGCGCGGCGGGTATCGAGGTGACACGTCAGAACAATTCCCCGCTCATCCCGACGCAGGCGTCGGAACTACATTTCAGATGTTCAGCAACAACAACACCGGCGGCCTTTTCGGCAATCTCGGTTCGTTCAATTTTGGTAACAACACGACTCGGACGGGGTTGGACCAGAAATACGTCACGCTCTCGGCGCACGCTAATAAACTGTTCGGCGATCACACCGTAAAGTTTGGCTGGAATTTCTTGCGAACAAGAGTTGAGGGAATTGAGTCGCAGATTCTGAACCTGCAACTCTTTGCGACGGTACCAGACTTCACTACGTTTGGACCGATCAATGCAGGCTTCTTCACGGTGACTACAGCGGGTGGTCTAACGCCGGAAGCGAATGAAATTCACCTGCGCAACAACTACAACGCTCTCTTCATTCAGGACGACTGGAGATTCCATCCGAAACTGACGTTGAATCTCGGCATGCGTTGGGATTACGACTCGGAGTTTGTAACGAAGAGAAACCTCTCGCCGCGCATCGGCTTTGCCTGGGCGGCAACACCTCGAACCGTAATTCGTGGGCACTACGGAATCTTTTACGATCAGTTTCGACTTGGGCTCGTTCGCGATGTCCCGGCGTTTGGCGGCGCCGATCGCCGCGTGGTCCAACCGTTTTCATATCCGCGTGGTTTCTTCGGGAATCCGAGTTTAGCTCCGGCAGTAATCAACTCAACGCTGTTTCCTGGCGGTCTCTGCGTTTCACCAAATTTGACTGACGCGCAAATCACGGCCGGCAATGTTGCGTGTCCGTTCTCGCCCGGACTGTTCATCGGAATTGACAGGCTCAACCGTGTAGTTTCTCCAGGTCATGCCTTGATTCCGGCGAATTCAGTGATCAATGTCAGTAACATTCAGTCGCTCTCAGGGCTGACTCCGGATCAGTATCTGCTTCAGGCCGCGGCGGCAGTAGGAAAAGCGCCCGGCTTTTTCTTCTGGGGACCATTTGGCGCATTGTCACACGCAGCCATACCCGCGCAACTGTTTCCGACCGATATCGATCGAACGTTCAAGACGCCGTTTACAGAGAGCATCAGCATCGGTATGCAGCAGGAGATCAAGAACGTGGTGGTCGAGGTCGATTACTACCATCGGAACATAAAAAACCTGCTTGGTCTTCGCGAGACGAACATTGCGTTTGCTTCACGGGCGTCGAGCCGGCAATTTCTGCCGCCATTCACAGCCGGACCAATCCGAACGTTTGGTCCATGGTATAGCGGTAAATATGATGGCTTAATAGTCAGCTTCACGCGGCGCTTTGCAAGACGTTTCACGTTGAGTGGTAACTACGCATACGCGAACGAAACCGACAATCAACTCGGAATCAACAGTCTGCCCTCGGATAGTTTTGTTGGGATTGCGCCGTTAGTGACAGAAACAGGAACCGGGAGAACAAATGAGCACAGCTCGTTTGTTCGCGCCAACGGGCGTTTTGTAGCGAAGGCAGGAACGTTTGTTAACGGACCGGATCTGGATAAAGGTCCATCGGATTTATCCGTGGCCCACACTTTTCAAGTCAACGGGTTGCTGGAACTGCCGTGGCAGTTTCAGGTCAGTGGCATCTTTCGGACGCAAAGCGGATTTCACTTCAGCCGGACTGCGACGTCGCCTGAAGATCCCGATGGTGATGGGACGTTCAATCTCATCGATCATGGCCCAGGACGAAATGCGTTTACTGCTCCGCCTTTCGTCAATCTCGATCTCCGCTTGACCAAGCGATTCAACATTACCGAACGCGTGAAGCTGCACGCGCTGTTTGAGTTCTTCAATGTGTTCAATCGACAGAATGCGGCAGCGTTAATGCAGCGAACAGACACTGATCAACCGTTTCGCACCATTATCCAGGTACAGCCGGGCCGCGAAGGTCAGGTCGGATTCCGGCTTGAGTTTTAGTGAGAGCAGCTAAATGGGCGTCTCCCTGGAGTGCGCCAACTTGTTGGCGCTT
>DASTVU010000330.1:0-4545 GCA_035758935.1 Pyrinomonadaceae bacterium
ATGGGAAAATTCAGTTTGGCAAAAGCGGAGATCGAGGAGGCTCACAAACTCGATCCATTGTCGCCCATCATCAGCTCAAACACAGGACTCTATTCCTACTACGAACACAATTACGACGATGCGATCGCGAAGTACAAACTGACGCTTCAAAGTGATCCTGACTTTTGGGTTGCGCGTCACTATCTAGCCCTCGCATATGTACAGAAGGGAATGTACGACGAGGCGATCGCTGAGCTGCGCAAATTGATCAAGGCGCCGGTGAGTGGTCCAATACCGGACCAGGTGATTGAGGCTGAGACAGAAGCGGCGGCGTCGCTTGGGTTTGCGTACGGAATGGCGGGTAAGCAGGCTGAAGCGCGCGCGATCCTCAAGCAGCTCGAGGCGTTGTCAAAGCGACGGTATGTTACCGGGTTGTACTTCGCGAATGTGTATGCCGGATTGAAGGACAACGACAAGGCGATTGAGTATTTGAATCATGCCTTTGAAGCGCGACATCCGGGGTTGGTGCTGATCCGGATTGAGCCGATGTTTGATGGGTTGCGAAATGATGAGAGGTTCAAGCAGCTAATCAAGCGGTTCGAGCCCATGCCGTAAATTCAACCCTATTTCTCTAACGACGCTAACAATTCTGCGAGCTCATCAGGCAAACGCGATTCAAACTTAACAACTTCATTTGTCTTCGGATGGGTAAACGAAAGCTTTTCGGCGTGCAGGAACTGGCGGTTGAGATTACGAACGCGTGCGCGGAGACGTGCGTCCTGGATCGTGTTGTCGCGGCCGCCACCGTAGGTTTCATCACCTACAACGGGATGTTTCAACCACGCGAGATGTACTCTGATTTGATGGGTTCGGCCGGTTTTAAGCTCCACGTCGAGGAGTGTGAAACGATCATAGCCGTGTCGCACGCGGTAGAGCGTCAAGGAATTGCGACCGCCGCGCACGACAGCCATCCGCGTGCGGTTCGACGGATCGCGCGCCAACGGCTGATCGATCTTCCCTGAACTTGCCTCCATTCGCCCATGGACCAACGCGATGTAAGACTTGTAGACCGTCCGATCGCGAAACTGATCAGACAAGTTCTCAAGTGCGCTGTCAGTTTTAGCGACGACCAGCAATCCCGATGTGTCACGATCGAGACGATGAACGAGACCGGGCCGCACGCCCGTCCCACCGCCAGGAAGATTTTGAAAGTGATATGCGAGGGCGTTGGCGAGCGTGCCTGAAGGCATGCTTGCTGCCGGATGAACCACGAGTCCGGCCGGTTTGTTTACCACGACGAGCGTATCGTCTTCGTAAACAATCTCGATCGGAATGTTTTCCGGTACGAAAGCGTCCGTCGCGGGCGCGATCAGTTCGACTTCAACTTCGTCGTGTTCACGAAGTTTGTAAGAAGGTTTTGCAGCTTTGCCGTTAACGAGTACGTCTTCATTCTCGATCAAACGCTGCAGACGTGCTCGACTCCAACCGTCGATCTGTGAGGCGAGATATGCATCGAGACGATTCCCCGCGTCATCCGATCCAATGTTGAAAGTGAGTGGTTCCACATTCAACCATTACGGCGTTCGAAGTCTTTCATAAACGACACCAACGCCTCGACTCCCTTACGCGGAAAGGCGTTGTAAATAGACGCCCTGATACCACCGACCGATCGGTGTCCTTTCAAACCGTCCAGTCCCTGCGCCGTCGCTTCGCTGACGAACTTCTTATCGAGCTCCTCCGCCGGCAAGCGGAACGTAACGTTCATTGGCGAGCGGCAATCCAGGTCGGCGTGACCGCGATAAAAATCGGTCGCATCGATCGCGTCGTAAAGCATCTGTGCCTTCTCTTCGTTCAGTTGTTCCATGCCGGCGAGCCCACCCTGATTCTCGAGCCACTTGCAGACGAGGCCCATGATGTAAATGCCCCACGTGTTTGGCGTGTTGTAGAGCGATTTGTTTTGGACGTGAATGCGATAGTCGAGCATGGTCGGCATGTTTTCAGGAATGCGTTGCAGCAAATCGTCACGCAGGATCACGAGCGTTACGCCGCTCGGGCCCATGTTCTTCTGCGCGCCTGCATAGATGAGTGCGTATTTAGTGATGTCGAGCTCGCGCGAGAGAATGTCAGAAGAGGAATCGACGATGAGCGGCACGTCGCCGACGACGGGCTCACGTTTCCATTGCACTCCTTCAATCGTTTCGTTACTCGTGATGTGAACGTAAGCCGCGCGTGGATTCAAACTCATCTCGTCACGCAACGGGCAGCGCGTAAAGCCACCGTCTGCCATCGTGGCGGCGACGTTAACGCCTCCGACTTTCTTCGCTTCTTTCAGCGCCTTCTTGCCCCAGCTACCCGTCAACACGTAATCAGCGCTGCCGTCGGCTGGCAGAAAATTCATCGGTATCATCGAAAACTGCAAACTCGCGCCGCCCTGAAGAAACAGGACGTGATAGTTCTCAGGGATTCCCAGAAGCGCGCGCAGGCTCGCTTCAGTTCGAGCGATGATCTCGTCAAACGTTTTCGACCGGTGACTGATTTCCATCACCGACATCCCCACGCCCGGCAAGCTGACCATGTCGCGTTGAGCTTCTTCCAAAACAGGCACCGGCAACACCGCCGGTCCAGCGCTAAAGTTATAGATTCGTTCCGTCATTTTGTTCTCTCACTATTTAAACTGAATCCGTAATCAATCCGCGTTCATTGTTACTCGAATCGCGAACGCAAAGCTTTGCCCGTCACCTTTGTCACAAACGTGCGCGGTACGAATCGTTCCGCTTCAACGGTGAACCAGTTGGTCCAGCCCGAAACGACCACGCTCTTTTTACGCGACAACCCGCGCAATGCGGCTTCCACGACTTCTTCAGGTGTTTGAATCGTGCGCATCGGTGGACGATCCATTTTTGAGGCATCAAAGAAATTGGTTTCCGTGACCCCCGGACACAACGCCATCACATGTATGCCGTGCAAACGGTTCTCTTCCCAAAGTGCTTCGGAAAACGTAAGTACAAAAGCTTTCGTTGCTGCGTACGTGGCCATATAAGGAACAGCCTGAAACCCGGCAGTCGATGCCACATTGATGATCGTACCGCGCCTGCGTTCACGCATCGGCAGCAGAAAGCGCTGCGTCAGGTCGACGAGGACGCTGATATTGAGATGGATCATTTCGAGCTCTCGATTGAGATCGAGTTTGGCAAAGTCGCCCATCGATCCGAAGCCGGCATTGTTGATGAGCATGTCGATCTCGAGCTCTCGCTTTTGTGTCTCTTCAAACAACTGCGCCGGGGCATCGGGTTGTTTCAGATCGAGCGTGAGGTACTGCGCGCGAATGCTGGTCAGGCGGCCCAACTCGTTGCACAACGCGATGAGCTTGTCTTCCGAGCGAGCGACCAGGAGCACATTTCTGCCGCGTGCGGCGAGCTTGCGGGCAAATGCGGCCCCAATGCCCGACGATGCTCCGGTGATAAGGGTCGTGTTCATCAAGATCTCTATAGGACCTATTTCAACTCAAGCAAATCTAGCTCGATTATATCGGTGCTGCTTGCCTGAAGCTTCTGGAGGGTTTCTTTCGTCGGCGCATTGTCGAGGTTAATGCGAGCCACGGCCGCTGCGGCGCCTTCGAATACGATGTTCTCCATTTCCTGAACGTTGATCTGCTCCGCTTTAATCGCATCGAGCACACCCGCAAGCACGCCGGGCCGATCGAGATGTCGGACCACGAGCCTGTGGGTAGCCGGCGTTAGGCGCGCAAGGTTTACGACATTCGGCACCTTGCCAGTTTCTTTAAACTCCCTAACTATCCGTACCGTTTCAGCGGCAATCGCTTCCTGTGCCTGGTCCGTCGAGGCGCCGATGTGATGTGTTCCGTAGAGTCCTTCTTCTTTGACTATTTCGTCGTGGAATTCACCGGCGCTGCTCGTTGGTTCGACGGCATAGACGTCGAGACCGGCACGGATGCCGCGGTTCCGCATGGCAGCAACAAGTGCCTGCTGATCGACAACCTCGCCGCGTGCAGTGTTGATGAAGTAAGCGCCTTCTTGCATCGCGTTGAAAAAATCAGCGTCGAGGAAGTTTCTGGTTTCCGAATTCAGTGCGAGGTGAACACTGACAATGTCTGAAGTTGCAGCGACTTCTTTCGGCGACGCTTTCAACTCGACGCCGAGCGCCGCTGCTCGTTCCGCGTTCAAACTTCTACTCCACGCGACCACGGACATTCCAAACGCACGGGCCCTCGGAATCATTTCCTGACCGATCTTGCCTACGCCGATCAATCCGAGCGTTCGGCCAAACAGTCCGCGAGCTTTCGAAAACTCTTTCTTGTTCCACTCACCGCGTCGTAGTGTGACAACGTTGTCAGCAATGCGTCGATCGAGTGCGAGGATAAGAGCAAAGGCGAGCTCGGCAACGGCGATCGAGTTTTTGCCGGGACAGTTCGAAACGTAGATACCACGCTTCGAAGCGGCTGACACGTCGATCGTGTTGTAGCCGGCGCCCGCACGCACGACCAGCTTCACTGGCCCAGCCTCGAGCATGGATTCAGTGACTTTCGTGCCTCTCACGACCAGCACG
>DASTVU010000331.1:0-5254 GCA_035758935.1 Pyrinomonadaceae bacterium
ATCTACAAATCTCGGATTTGCCGAACACGATTTAAACCGAGGGCGGCCACGGAGGGCCGCCCCTACAGTACGTACCGAATTGCGTAAGTATCGAGCACAAAGTTTCGGCATAAAAATGTAACTATGGTTGGGCCAATAATCATGGAAAAAGACTGTTGCAAATTCCAGCGCTCACGGGTAGATTGATTTGGTTGCTTACAGGGTGGTGGTGCTCTCCCGAACCGGGACGTATCCCTGCCTTTCACTCAATGCGGGGAGGAAGAAACTGTGCCGACCGGAACTTGCCCGGAATGCGATGCTGATGTCCACGTGGATCTGGACACGGACAAGGGCGAAATAGTGTCTTGCGAGGAGTGTGGAACAGACCTTGAGGTTGTGGGACTCGATCCTGTTGAGCTGGACATTGTAGAAGAAGAAACTTACGACGAAGACGAGGACGAGGACGAATATTGATATTGCCAATTTCCGATTGACGATTGCCAATTTGGCAATCGGCAATGTGCTTATCTACTAGCAGCTCGATACTCAGAGCGGCTCTGTCTTAAAGTTAAGCCACGCGGTCCCTCGATTCTAATAGTGTGCACCTGCCCATCGCGTCTCTTTTCTTCAGGTGGATAAAAAGCCAGGACATAGGCGGAACTAACTTCTTCCGCCAGTGCGCGAAATAGCGGCGCGTAGTCGTTCTCGTTTGCATAAACATTACGCCCGCCCGTCGATTCCGCTAACCCGCTAACGTCGAGTGGCGTCGGTAGTGGTGTTTGCGCCGATGAGGCGATCACGCGTGAGTACGACGGCAGCGTGACCACAAACACGCTCACATCAGCAGCATTCGCACGTTCGATCACTGTTTTCGGTTTGACTGTATCGCCAACCGGAAAACCATCAGTCACAACCATCACCGTGCGTTTCATCAAACGCTTCTCGCGCGTGCGTGGTGCGCTTCTCACCAGCATTCGAATCGCATCGTCAACTGCATCGTAAGTGTGAGTAGATAAGCCGTTAGACTCGTCACGGGCGAGTTTTTCCAGCGACTCCTGCAGCTTGCCTGGATCAGATGTGAACTTTTGGATTGTCTTGACGCGCATGCCGAAAGTCATGACTGCGTAGACAACCGGATGGCGCGCTAGTTGATTCGAAAAGGACTGCAGCGCATCGCGAAGACGAAGGATCTCCTCGGACGTCATGCTGCCGGAAACATCGAGTGCGAAAACAATCGCGAGCGGACGCGCTTCGCCTGGTCGTTTCTCAATTTGAAAAAACGAGATCGGCTGTTCGACACCGTCGGAATAGACTTTGAAATCTTCCTGACGCAGGTTGCGTACGGGACGCCCATCGGCATCGATAGCAGTAACGTCTACCGAAACCAGATCGGTGTCGATACGTAACACATCTTCCGGTTCCTGCTCTTTAGGAAACACTTTACGAGGTCGTTGCGTCGGGGTCGCAGGGTCCTGGCTTTGCGGCACGCTGGGCGTGGCAAGGGCGACGAGCAGCAGGAGAGGAAGGGATAGTTGCGCTAAAAAAGCCGCGGGTCTCTTTGGCATTAATACTCTTTCCAGGGGACGCCGTTCAGGATTATACGGGCGCGACCTGCGGAAGCAAACGGTGATATGATCCCGTGCGTCTCACCTCCGTAGAGTCAGGAGTATTACGTTAAGGATTGATCATGAGATTCAAGAAAACTCTCTTTTTGTTTGCAATCACACTCGCATTTGCCGGTGTTGCGCTGGGTCAGGACAAATCACTTGGCGCCATTAAAGGCAAGGTTCGCGTCGAAACCGGGACGCCGGCCGGCGTTACGGTCGTAGTTCGACGTGGGGAAACCGAAGTGACTCGTTCGACCACCGACAAAAATGGAGATTTTGTTGTTTCACGACTGAAGCCAGGGATCTATGGCGTGACTTTCCGAAAACCTGGATTGAGTATCGGTTCATTGGAGGACATCGAAGTCAAAGCCGGCAAGACGCGTTCGCTTGGTGATCGCCTGATCCTCACAATCGACGAAGGTTCGATCGCATTCCTCAGTGGCAGCGTCTTCAGTCCCGCTGGACGAAGTATGCCCAATGTGAAAGTTGAGTTGTCACGAATACTTGAAGACGGAACTACCAAGAAGATCGACAGCCGCATCACCACCGAAACCGGATCGTTCAAGTTTCGCTTGTCGCCGGATCCGGGGAAGTATCGTGTGAGTGTTAAGGCTGACGGCTCAGAACCTGTAACTAAGGATGTCGATATCGATGGCGCCGCAGTTTATCGTGTAGCCCTCAATTTACCTGCCAAGCCTCAATGACCTCTCATGACCGACGCCCGTGAAGAGTTCCTAACCGCCAAGCAGCTGGCAGCACATCTGCAAGTCAGCGAATCGACCGTTCGGCGATTGGCTGCAAAACGTCGCATCCCTTCGGTGAGACTCACGCCACGAATCATTCGCTTTCATCTTGACGCAGTTCGCGAAGCCCTCGACGTGCCTGCTTATCGCATTCGTCACGGTGAGTACACCGAAAAGGTCGACGACGCTCAAATGTCGTTAGATTTCTTCCTCAGCTGATCCGCAAATCCGCGGCCTATTTTTTCCCCGCTGGATTAAACTCAACCCATTGATTGTTCTGTTTGATGAAGACCTTCGGCTGCTTGATTCGGAATCCCTTACTGAACCCGGGATTTGCCGCCAGGACTTTTTTCACGGTTGACTGATCGCCAGTCGCTACGCGCCACTTTCCGTCTTCACGTAGCAGGTATTGCTGGACCACGATCTTTCCTTCCGCCTGAATCGGCGTGACGACGCGTCCGTACAGCACCGTGTCAACAACCGCGAGATTGCCCATTACTTTTGTCGCTCCGATCTCCATGCGATCGAGCTGATAAAAATCCTGCGCGCGTTGTAGTGCGCTCACAAAGCGTTCGCGTGACATGCGATTGCGAGCCGAGCCGGGCAGGAGATCATAGAGACTGCTGTAATCATGAGACTTTAATTGATCAAAAACGCTCTGAACCGTGGCGCGCACTTCAGTCTGATCCGACGCCTTTACGACCGACGCCGAAAACGTTGTCGCAAAAATCACAACTGCAATACTAAGAACGTATTTCTTCATCAGACTCCTCATTCTCTTCGTCCTCTTCATTTCGACTGGCCAGCCGCTCTTTTAGTTGCACGCGATAGTTCAGAAACCAACAAACGGCGCCCGCCGCAGCCGCCACAAACGCCTTTTCAAAGTCTCCGCGGAAGACAAACACGACCGCGAGTATTCCACCGGCCGCGCTCAAGATCATCCAAATTACTTTCACTTGATGTTCACCGGCACAACTAAGTCGAGAGTCCCGGGCGCGTAACAAACTTTGTCGTCACATGCCTGTACGCGCAATTTAGCGGCAAGGTTGTGTTTGCCGGGCGCAACTTTCTGGTCAGCCTTTAAGCTGACCTTTAGCTGAATATCTCCTTCGTAAACTTTTAGTGGCGTCTCTGAGAAGGAGAACGTGCGAATGAGCGGATCAGGGTAGGTTATAAACGCGATCGAAATGCCGTCTGCTGGTTTTAGCTCGAGTTCAGTCGCTTTGAGATACGGTTGGCTTGGAGGATTGGCGTTGACGTGATAGCCGTGTTGAATCCGAACCAGCACCAGCATCTCGCCCGACTCTCCCGGCGCGAGCGTGGCTTCCTGAGGCTGAGCTTTCACGACGTCGACCGAATTGATCGCCGGCGGCTCGTTATCGTTGTTTGTAGGAGCTTTGGCACATCCGACCAGGACTAAGCTCAGCACCAGCAACCATAAGTACTTTTTCATTCTTCGCGGCCCTCTGCTGTATCTCTGCGTTATACGTTACGCGCCTCAGTTTAACGCAGTGAGCGCAAAGATACGCAGAGGGGCCTGCAAAGAAGCTTATTCCGGAGTTGGTGTTGCTAACGCCTGGGCCAGTCGAACTCTCTTCGCGCGGCGCATTAGATAACGAGCCACCAATCCCGACGGGAGAACTATAAATACCAGTAACGGAACCATCAGGATTGCGAAACGAACAAAGAAGAGGACCATGTCTGACGCCATTCCGACACTGTCGGAAACAGCCTCGCGGACTTGTTGACCAAAGCCAGTGCCGGTAACGGCTATAACCGGTTTTGGAGCCTGAATATTCACGGTGATCGTTGAAAGGCTGGAGCGGTTTTCGAGAAAGCGCTTGCGACCTTCCAGTTTTTCAATCTCGGTACGGACGTCTGCGATCTGACGCTGCACTTCGAGTGCATCGGCGACTTTGTATGCCTGCCGCATAATTTCCAGAAACTGAATTTCGAGTGCTTTCTGAGTCTTGATCCGTGCTTCGAGATCGATGAATTCCTCGGTGACGTCCTGACCAGTCACTTGTTCAGAGGGAGTGTTACTGGCCAGTTTCTTGATCTCATCAAACGCGACACCAAAGTGAGGTGAGGGAACTCGGACCACTAGCTTGATGTCGAGCGTCCGTTGCGCGGGATCGACGTTTTCGCGTTGCTTTGATTCCGAGGTGACCACAAAGCCGCCCTTGCTTTCGGCTATCGAGGCCACGCGGTGTTGGGTGTCGGTTGTTGACGATACTTCCATCGTGATTTCGGCGTTACGAATAATCTTCCGCTCGAACGCTTCGGCGGATGAGCCCTCCCTGTCGATATCAGTGAGTGCGACTTTCTGTTGTTGGACGGCGCTTTCAGCCACAGAAGTTCGTGCGGCGTCCTTATCATTCTGAGCGTAAGTCGCAGTTGTAGCCTTCAAGGCGTTTTGGTCGGAAGCGGTGCCCCCTCCTGAGCAAGACAGTGAAAAACTCAACAGAGCGAGCAATAGAATGATTGGAGATTTCATGATTGGCCTCCATGCAGTCTAGGGATTACAGCCCTTGAACGCGTGAGGCGTTCAAGACTTGCATGGATGTGGCTGACTGGGGTGAACAAGGCTGCGCACCCATCCGCTACCGCGGACGGTACTGACTGTACCCAACTGCGATTTTGGGGTTTTACCGCTCCTGCTATGAATCTGCTGCTTGCATGAACAACTCTACGCGACCGCACAAGTGGCAGAAGTACATCTCCAGAAATGTTTGACCTATTAACGACTCCGCCCAATCACCAAGTGGGCCCAAAGCCGATCCTGAATGAAATCTCTTTGTGCCGGCATACGTGAGGATGGTTTGGCAGGCGAGACAATATTTGTCGTACTGCTTGGCGTTGAGTCGTTCCTTTTCAGCGCGGTCCTGGATCTCCAGATCGGAGAAATTCGGAGGTACGGCTCCA
>DASTVU010000332.1:0-7287 GCA_035758935.1 Pyrinomonadaceae bacterium
CAGCGACAACAGTTTATTTGCTCGTTATTCGTTTAGCAGTGAACGCGGATTCACGCCGCAAAACCTGCCCGGCTTCGGCGCTCTTCACGACAACCTGGCGCAGAACGGAACCATCGGTTGGACGCGCGTGATCAGTCCTAACATTGTG
Source organism: Pyrinomonadaceae bacterium (assembly GCA_035758935.1). GTDB lineage: Bacteria > Acidobacteriota > Blastocatellia > Pyrinomonadales > Pyrinomonadaceae > PSRF01. The sequence continues at coordinate 149 of DASTVU010000332.1, forward strand.
AACATCGCTTCGGTCACAGTCTCACGTCTTGCGATGCATCGTACTTCGGAAAACAGTTTTACGAACGACATCGTGTCGGAACTCGGCATCACCGGTGTCGGCTTCGGTGGTGAAGGCGCATTTGGCGCGCCATGGTTCAACGTTCAAGGTTATTCAGGCATGGGCGACACTTTCGTTGCGACGCCGGTGCAGATGTGGAACACGATTCTTGAAGCCCGCGATTCGTTGAACTGGCAGGTTGGCAGACACAGCTTGAAGTTTGGCGCGAGTTATCGTCGTTTCATCTGGCCCATGTGGGGCTTCTTTCAGAACCGCGGGTTCTACCAGTTCACGAACGGCTTCACCACACAGACTGCAACCAACGATGGCACCGGATCGGCGCTGGCGAGTTTTCTTCTCGGTCTGCCTGCAGTGAAGCAGAGGCAAGCCGGAATTCCGCAAATGCAATTGCGGCAATGGTACGCTGACGCCTTTGTACACGACAGCTTTCAGTTAACGCGCAACACAACGATTCAGATTGGTCTTCGATATGAGTACATGAGTCCACTCGTGGACATTCGCTATACAAACACCAATCTAACATTTCAGAACGGTGTGCCTGCTGTTTTTATAGGCGGGCAGCAGGGATTTCCGGAAGGGTTGAATTACTCGAATAAACTCAAATTTGCGCCGCGCTTCGGCATCTCTCATAACCTGCATAAGCACGGCCTCGTTTTGCACGCTGCCTTCGGAATCTTTTTCACACCCGTTGACATGAACACGTGGTGCAACCAGCGTCACAACGTGCCATTCGTGTTTCCGGAAACACAGCAGAGCGATAATTTCGTGCCCGCACCGGGAATCGTCGCGAGTCACTTCAACTTCGCCCCGGCGCTGTTGGGAACGACGACTGTCAGTTTCGCTGCTTTCGAAGCGGATGCGCCGCCACAATACATCGAGCAGTGGAGTGCGTCGGTGGAGAAGAGTCTTGGGGCAGAAACAACTCTCGAACTCGGGTATCTTGGTTCGCATGGATTGCACCTGCAACGTTCGCACTTAATCAACAATGCGCCTCCTGGTCCAGGCGCGATTGGGCCACGCCGGCCTTTCACAAGGTTGAGCTTCTTGCCGGGGATGGTTCTGCCCACCGACATCCCAATCACGAGTACGACGTTTCCTGTGAGTGGCATCAACCTGCTCGAGAATTCCGCGCAGAGTTGGTATCAGGCTGGTTACGTCAATGTGCGCAGAAGATTCAGTCGCGGTTGGACGTTCCTTGCGAACTACACTTACGCAAAGAATCTTAGCGATGCTCCTGATTTCCGTTCGCCGATGTTTGAGTCGGCGGCGCCACAGAACAATTCGGATCTCAGACTTGAGAAGGGACTTTCGTGCGATGTGCGGCACCGTTTCGCCTTGAGCATGGTTTACGGAATACCGGCGTTGAAGAAGAGTGGCTTCGTTAATAAGGTCACGAAAGATTGGCGGCTCTCGGCGATCTATCAGGCGCAGAGTGGTTTCCCATTCACCATTTCGGTGTTTGGTGACACTGCTAACGCGGGAACGTTGTTAGGTGAGAATCCGATTCGCGCTAACTACACCGGTCAACCTGTTTTCGATGCGAATAGTCGAACGGCGGACAGATGGTTCAATACCGCGGCGTTTACCACTCCGGCGGCGTTTACCTTTGGCAATGTGGGGCGGAACACTGTGTATGGACCGGGCAGGCAGACTCTCGATCTCGCGTTGCAGAGAGAGTTCTCGATGACAGAGACGATCAAGGTGCAAGTGCGTGCCGAGGCATTCAACGCGCTCAACCACACAAATCTCGGAACTCCGAACCGTTTCGTCAACACGCCGCAGTTCGGCACGATCACGGAAGCCGCAACCCCAGGGCGCGAAATTCAGTTTGGGTTGCGTGTGTCGTTCTAGTTTTATTAGCCACGGATTAACACGGATTATTGACGGATAATCCGTAATAAATCCGTGTAATCCGTGGCCTAATCCACGGATGTGACTAGATCCGGGCTGATCATCGTGAACGTGCAGCCACCGGGTTTAGGGACGCAATGCAGTGCGCCGCGCCGGATAATCTTGGTCGGGGCGCTGTCGGGGAAGACGAGTGGATACTTGAGAGCTTTCAAGGCCGGAGTTGCAGACTTCAGACTTTCGTCTCCCTTGATGAATTTCACGTCGATCACCTGAGAGTTGCGCGCTGAGTCAGGAGCAAAGACGACAAAAAACTCTGCCTGAATCGGAGTCTTCAGATCCGGCACTAGTTGGCCCATGTTGATGACGTTGTAATCGCGCAACTCCACTTTAGCCTTCTCAAGTAACTTGTCGATGCCTGCAGGTGCAGTTAGTTTCGCAAGACTTTCACGAGCCTCGAGCGCAGGCTTGAAAGCCGCACTGGCCTGAGCGTAGTAGCGAATCGCTTCTTCTTTCTTGCCACGCTTCTCTTCAATCATTCCAACGTGATAGCCGACGGTGCCATGCTGCTGCAGCGTCCATGTTGCTCTGAGGTATCGCTCCGCTGTGTCGAGATCACCCTTTTGAAAGTAGACCCAGCCAAGCGTATCCCAGTATACCGCCAGCGAATCCACGTAATAGAGATCGTCGAGCTTCAGGCCGCTTGTTTCGACATTTCGAAGGGCAATGGCGGTTGTTGTCACTGCTGACTCTGCGTACTGAAGTGCCTTATCGAGTTGAACACCCTTGACGGAAAGGAAATACGCAACATTGTTCAATGTGCGCGGACTGCGATCCAATTTGATCGCCTCTTCAAAAGCAGCGATGGCTTTGTCAGTTTCGTTGAGGTTCAAATACGCGCGGCCAAGAGTCACCCGCACCGATTCTTCCTCCGGCGCGAGGGAAATGGCGCGTTCGAGTTCCGGAACGGCTTCTTTATACTTGCGCGACTCGACCAGTATCCTGCCGAGATTGGCATGAGCTAACTGGTCCAACGGAGTTATTTCAATCTGTTTGCGGAAGGCGGCCTCGGCGTTTGCGTAATCCTGCTGTTGCGAGTAAACGTGGCCCAGCAGTCTGTAGGCGTAATCTTCGAACGGATTGATCTTTGTCTGTTCCTTTAAAACTTCGATTGCTTCGTCAAACTTTCTTTGCCGTACCAATGCGAAGCCAAGATCGCGTCTGACGGTTTTGTGTTTCGGATCTTTTTCGATTACACGCTTCAACAGTTGCTCTGCAACTGCATAATTTTGGTTTCTGGTCGCAGCCGTACCAGCCTGAATAAGATCTTCGACCTTGACCGAATCAGGAATCGCAGGTGTGCCGGCGACCTCGGTTTCCAATGAAAGTATCTGTGCTTCGTCAGATTTTATGGCCGCTGCAAATGCTCGAAAGTCCTGCAAACGCTCGGCAGGCAATTCGCGCTGTCGCAGATGCAGCGTCCGATCGCTTACGATCGCAGCTCCTTGCATCTTGTAGTTGGCCGCATACTCGGCATAATCACGAGACACTTTGATCGGAAGTGGTAATCGCGTTTGATACTTGCTCGGCAGCGTGAGTTTCAAATTGTAAGTGATATCAATCGGTGGACCGAGTTCGAGCGGTTTTGTGCTGTTGGCCTTGCGACCCGTGAGCGGCGACAAATTGAACGCTGGAAGCGGGACTCCGATTTTCAATTTCTTGCTGGACCAATCGAGAAAGTCGTTCCTGGCAACGTTGAATTCAATCTCGAAGGGTTTGTCGAGATCGGCTGGGTCCGAAGTGTTGATATTGGTGACTTCGCCTTCAATACCAACGGCGGTACCGAGATAAAAACCAAGATTCTTCCAATTGCTCTTCGGTGTGCGACGAAACGCAAACCTCATGTACATCTCTGCGTCGCCGCGCAGCACCATGCGAGCGTGTGCGTTCAGCTTGCCAAGATCGTCAACCGTGCCTTCTACAGACACCGTTTCAGAAGAAAGAAACGGAGGTTCCGCGGGCGTAGTCTCGAGTCGCGCAGGTCCGGCAGTTGGGATCATCAATCCTTTCTTGTTGCGCAGATTGGGAGACAACAGTCCGGCGGGCGCGATTTCCGCAGTCGTATCCGCCCAAAGGGTTTCGTTGCCTAACGGGATCGCACTGATGACGTGATCAAACTGTCCCGGCGATGGAATATCAATGTCGAGCTTGCGTGCAGAGTTGATCAGTACGGGATACGCGCGCAGTCCCGTCGCGGCGAGCATGGAAGCGAGGAGCGTGTGTTTGTCTTTGCAGTCGCCATACTGATTGCTCATGACGCTGGTCGCAGTATGTGGTTGGTAACGACCCTGGCCGAGTGAAAGACTCACGTAGCGAAAGTTCTTCGCGACAAATTCATAAAGCGCCCGGACTTTTTCTTTCTCGGTGGCTCGTCCACTTATGATTTCTTCTGCTTTGACTTTGATCTTTTCGTCGGGAACGATTCGATCCTTTTGCAAGCCCGCGTACCACTGGCCCACTTCGTCCCAGCTTTGGAACGTTGTTAGTTGCACGTCGGGATGAGTCTCTTCAGCCTCTTTATCTTCTTCCTTGTCCTTGTCCTTGTCTTCTTCTTCGCTGGCGGGTTTCAGGTTTGCGTGTTTCCAGTGATAAATGCGCCGCTCGTTCTCGTCTCTGATCTCCGGTGCAAAGCCGGGTTCATTTTTTAGTTTGACTTTGCTAGCGGCGGGAATGTTCACGGTTAGCTCATTGTTGAGAACGATTGCGATCTTTTTGATGAAGTCGTGCTCGACCCAGAAATGGTTTTGTGCAAGTGGTGTATGAATGGTCCAAACCATTCGATACTCGAGCACATCACCCGGGCGGAGTCCGGGAACGGTTATGTGTTTTTGTCTGAGGTCGGTATAGATCGGCGCTTCACGAGCAATGGGCGCCGTTAGATCCTGGACGTCAGAGGCTGCTGCGTTGACGGTTGAACCATCGGCTTTACGCACGCGAACGTAATCCATATCGAGTTTTTCATTGGCGGAGCTGTAGCCAATCACTAATTGACCAAGCCGTTCGACACCCGCATCACTCTGAACTTTGGCGCGGAACGTCACGTCGCGTAGTCCGGTTCCATCGCGTTCAAAGCGATATGAGGTTCGCAGATCCTCGATGACTATTGCTTCCTGCGAGTAATCAGGCTTCTGTTTAGCGCTGTCAGTGGATTGTGCTGGTGTTTGTGTCTTGGTCTGGGCTCTAAGTGTCTGAAAACTACCAAGAGGAAGTCCTAACAGCAAAGAAACGATTGCCAGCAAGGCAGTGATCTGGGCATTGCGGGGGGAAGGCATGTATTTAAATCTCCTATTGTCATGAGGACTCGGCTGAACGGTCAGTCTACAAGAAGGCCCAGGTTGTGTCTATCCACAGATTACAAAGATTCTATAGATCAATCTGCGTAATCTGTGGATAAAGGTTATCCTGCTCTTCGACAAACTAGGGGTTAGACTGACGAATCAGCGGCCGAAAAAAGTTCTGGACCACGACTCATTGAATTAGGTACAGTGAATCCGGGCGTAATGCCTGACCAAGCGGGTGCGGCGCTTGTCCCCAAAACCAATCTCACAGCGACTCTCTTAACCCCGGCAAAGACTTAGCTAACAATAAAAAACCTGGCAATCATGACACGGATATTCCTTTATCTACTTGGGTTATGTCTCTTTTTGTGTCTCAACATTACGGCTTTCGGCAATGGTCGATCTCACTCACCTGAGTCCGAGCCACTCAATTTGCGCGACTTTGGCGCCGTGGGCGATGGCGTCGCGGATGATGGTCCAGCTTTTCAAAGCGCTCTCGACGCACTCGCTGCGGCGGGCGGAGGAACACTTTTCGTCCCTGAAGGTAAATACGCGATTGCCACACCCGTTGCGAAAAATTTCACCGGACTTGCGTCATCAATCACAATAATCGGAGTTGAATCACTAACACCCGTCGCTCCTCCGAGTGCTCCAGGCCACGAGCTCTCGATGGGTCTGGATCTTCTTTCGGAAGTTTACCCGCGCACCGGCGACGAGCAAGTCGCGATCTTTATCAGAGGACTACGCAATCTTGTCGTCAAAGATATAGCCTTTGTTGGCACGTCAACCGTCGTCACCGATGCTGCGATTACACTTCTGTTAGCCGACATCGAAAAAGCTCAGATCAAACACAGCGAGTTTTATGGTTTGGCCACTCTCACTGGCGGCGGTGCTATTGTCGAAGCAATACGAAGCGATCTCGAAATCGACCAGTGCAAGTTTCTCGGATCTACGGCGACCAGCGGCGGCTATATTCCGATAGTACAAAACCTCGAGTGGTATGGAATAACAGTCACCGATACAACTTTCCTCGATTATGGACAGCGGCCCGAACTATTCAGCAAGACCGGTTATGCAGCGCCGATTTCGTGGATCAATATCGGGAACGCTGCGCAAACGACAAATCTTTCGCCACGCCGTGAGGTAGTGCTTCGAAACGTGTTCCTTGATGAGGGAGCTTTTTGGGGATTGAGCAGTCTTCCTTATCGTTACACGCCGGCAAGCGCGCCGATAGATCTCATCTACGTAAGTAATCTCGAAATGAATGTGTCCAACTTGGGTGTTTTTGGACATCAACTCTATAACGCCGATCGAGTCTTCATTGAAAAATCGAGATACGGTTGGAGTCATAACGCCGCTGCAGCGATCGCTTTGAATAATATCGGCGCCACTATCCTCGATCAGTTGACGCTTCAGGCAAGTGCGGATCACATTTTTGCCGACGCGAACACCAGAGAATTGACTGTCATTAACTCGACCAACGTGCATCTGGATTCGTCTGCACAGTCAACAATCACGATCAATACGACTGCCGAAGCCGATCCCGTGCAATACGTTCGCAGCCGGTTTGTTGCCGTACTCGGGCGAGGACCAGATCCTGCAGCCCACTTTTATTGGTCGGATTTGTTGATTCACTGTCTTGAGGATTCAGTGTGTCAGGACAGTACCAAACAGGTACTGAACGATTACTTATCCAGCTCTCCTTCACAGACCTTCGCCATCTCCGGCCGCATTACCAATTCGGACAACGCACATCTTGCCGGAGTGACGGTAACGCTTAGTGGATCTCAGTCAGTAACAACGAGCACTGACAGCGATGGCAACTATATCTTTACTGGATTACCAACAAGCGGCCGCTATGTAGTAACACCTGCAGCAGATGACTACAGGTTC
>DASTVU010000333.1:0-10074 GCA_035758935.1 Pyrinomonadaceae bacterium
CGACAAGTTGGTACCTCTAACATTTATGAGTCGCAGGACAGCGATTACACGCAGTTGGACGTTAGTAATCCCAATTCTCCGCTGCTGCGCACTAAGGATGGCACGCGATACAAATTCGTGCCTGTAACAATCAACAGTGAATACCGCTGCATCGAGATCAAGGATCGAAACGGCAACTACATTTCCGCAAGCTACAACACCACGAACGGGCATGTGGAGTGGATTAAAGACACGCTGCAAAGAACTCTTAATTTTCTTTATGATGCGAATGGCAATCTGCAGACAATTAGACAGACATGGACCGGCAACGTTTCCCATGATTGGGCTACGTTCAGTTATGGACAGGTGTGGGTAGCACCGGCTTTTGGCGGCGGCCTGCAGATTAATGGTCCAAACAATATCTATGTCACTGTACTAACGCGGGTGAGTTTGCACGACGGCACCTATTTCACCTTCAACTACAACGATCTTTTTGGGCAAGTGAAACGGATCAATCACCATGCTGCAGATGGGCATTTGCTCAGCTACACCTCATACAACATGAATTCGAGTTCGGGGCAGACTAACTGTCCGAAATTCACAGAGCAGCGTCATTGGGCAGAGAACTGGAACGGCGGTAATGAAGCCGTAACAAGTTACAGTGCCGCGGGAGATAATTCCTGGGCTCAACTGACTACGCCGGATGGAACAATTTACAAAGAGTTCTTCCACACTTCGGGTTGGCAGTCAGGCCTGACTCACACTACTGAAGTGTGGTCCGGAGGTGTAAAAAGGAAATGGACCACCCTTTCGTACGCGCAGGATGACCCGAGCGTGAATTATCAGAAAAATCCACGCGTTACCGAAACGAACGTTTACGATGAGGCGGGGAATCGGCGCCGAACCGTGATCGAGTATACGGCGGCTTATGCACAGTGGGGTCTGCCTTACTGCATACATGAGTATGCGGCTGATGGTACGACTGAACTCAAGCGGACCTATTATGACTACGATCTCAGCCAGGCCTACCTGGAGCGACGTATTATTGGCCTGGTTTCCGTGGTCCATCTCACCAACGTCGGTAGCTTCCAGGGCAAGGTCGTTTACACCTACGACGAGCCGGCGCGTTTGGAGGCAGTGCCTGCCGCGGCGTCGCAGCACGACACGGCTTACAACACATCGCTCACCGCTCGAGGAAACCTAACAAGCGTTTCGCGTTTCGACGTCACTGACATCAACAACGCGTCGAAGAAACTGACAACCTCGACGAGTTACTACACAACTGGAACCCCTATTTCGCACACAGATCCGAGTGGACATACATCCCGTGTGCTCTATGCTGATTCGTTCTCTAATGTCTCGAATCAAAATACTTTCGCCTATCCCACAACTGTTAAAGATGCGGACAATTTCGAGTCAACATTCAAATACAACTATGATTTTGGCGCTGTTACACGCACGCAGGATCCCAAGGGTGCAGTGGAAGCAATCACGTACGACAATGCAACGCGCGTTAATCGCATCACAAATGAAACCAGTGGCGCTTACACCCAGTACGTGTATGCACCCGTGGGTTCTGTCGCAACCTACTCGACGATTCAGGACGGTGCCGGTGAGGCCTACCAGATAACATATTTCGATGGAGCCGGCCGGGTCCGCGCAACGGCCGGCGATCACCCGGGAAGCTCGGGTGGTTATGCCGGGATGTTTATCTTTTATGACGCAATGGGTCGCGTTTCGGAGCAGACAAATCCCGGAGAGATAAACGGTAGCTGGATGGCTAGCGGTGACGATGCCGCAGGCTTGCCCTCCACCTTGCAGACTTATGATTGGATGGGACGGCCTTTGCTGACAACCAGCCCCGGCGGCAGTACGCGGGAAAATACCTACGGAGGTTGTGGCTGCGCCGGCGGTGAGCAAACTACCACCCGAGATGAACGCGGGCGTCGCAGGCGCTTTACGAAAGACGTGTTCGGGCGGTTGAGCAAGGTCGAGGAGTTGAATTGGGACCAGAGCGTCTACGCCACCACGAATTACACTTACAATGTTCGCGATCAGATTACGGAGATCAATCAGTCAGGACAACTTCGAACTTTCGCTTATGACGGATATGGCCGGGTGAAAAGACGCACGACGCCCGAGCAAGGTGCCACCGACTACACCTACTTCGCCAACGGTAGGACGCAGACAATAACTGATGCTCGTGGGGCCAGCACGACTTTCGCCTACAACAATCGCGATCTGGTTACCAGCATCAATTACGGTGTACCGTCTGGAGTAGCGTCGACGCCGAATGTCACCTTTGGTTATGACTCCGCTGGCAATCGGACCAGCATGAATGATGGCCTGGGTTCGATGACCTATGTCTACAACACTCTATCGCAGCTTACCTCGGAGACGCGTTCCTTTACCGGCGTTGCGGGGACGTTTACGCTGACGTACGGCTATAACCTGTCCGGGCAATTGAATTCGATCACGAACCCCTGGGGCGCACAAGTCGGATATAATTTCGACAAGACTGGACGGCCAACCAACGTTTCTGGTGCCGGGTACTCGGGACTAACTAGTTACGTCAACAGCCTTACGTACAGGGCCTTCGGTCTCAAGCAGATGGCGTACAACAATAGTCGCACGTTGTCAGTTCAATACGACAATCGAATGAGACCGAGTCAGTGGAACATTCCGGGCGTGATGGGTTGGAACTACCACTACGGCTACCGCAGTGAGAACACTGGCCGTCTGATGTATGCCCAGAACATTAATGACGGCACGCTCGATCGCAGTTACGACTACGATCAGGTGGGTCGTCTAGTGGCTTCGTATAGCGGTGCTGAAGCGCGTGGGCACGTGGACCTTGGTCCAGGTGGTGTGGTCGATGGACCGTATGCGCAACGCTACTACTACGATGTTTGGGGCAACATTACGTCGCGAGAGGGTTGGGGTGGAGACAACGCAAACTTCACCGCGACCTATACGAACAACAAGCGCAATGGTCTAAACTATAGTCCCGCTGGCCATCTGCTCTTTGACGGCGGGCACACTCTCACTTACGACGCAACGGGCCAGCAAGCAACTGCACGCTTCCCCGGTTATGTGTTGGAGCAGTTCTACGATGGTGATGGCCTGCGTGTAAAAAAGAACGACGCTGGAACCGTGAAGCTGTACCTGCGTAGCACTGTGCTGGGAGGGCAGGTAGTTGCCGAAATGAGTGGTACCGGCGTCTGGCAACGCGGTTACGTGTACCTGGGATCGCAGTTGCTCGCGATCCAACAGTCAGGCGTGTACTGGGTGCATCAGGATCCGCTGGTCAAGAGCAAGCGAATTACGAATAGCAGCGGCAACGTTGTGAGCACGCTGGAACTTGACCCGTGGGGTGGAAACACGAGCAGAAATAACAACGATGTATTCCAGACACACAGGTTCACCAACTATGAACGTGACCTCAACGCTGCAGATGAAGCAATGTTCCGTCGTTACAACCGCTGGTGGTCGCGGTTTGATCAGCCCGATCCATACGGTGGCAGTTACAACTTGACCAATCCGCAGTCGTTCAACCGGTATGCCTATACCGAGAACGATCCAGTGAACTTCCTTGATCCTTTCGGTCTCGATCCCGAAGGAGCATTGGGCGGTTTGCTTGGAACCGTGGCAGGAATGGGACCTGGTACTGTGACTGTTGATGTACCTATCGACGGAGGTTTTAGTGGAACAATTGATGGCGGTGGTGGAGAGATGGTAGAGCCCCAGAAGCCCGTAAAACCATTAATGCCGGCAGGAATAGAGCCAACCGGACCGCAGGATCCTAAAAAGCCTACTTCTGGGCCCCAAAGACCTCAGCCAACAGCTGAGGGAATTAGATTAGGAAAACTCCTTGATTGTTTGGAATCAGCGAAAGTAGATTATTTCAAGGTAACTAAGGAAACCCGCCGTGAGTTCGACCAGTTATTTACAAGTCCGCTAGCAATCAGTGTCAGTGGCGTTACCATTCTCATAAACGGAGTAAATAGTCTAGTGATAGGCGTCGGCATCAGAGCCGCGGTCGGCGGTGCATACCATATTGGTAGAGAACTCGGTAACGCTAAAGGCTATCGCAATGCAGTGGAGAGTTGCTATCGACAGTGGGGTGCGAAATGAAACTTAGGTTTGTGTCAGTACTTCCTAATCGCTGGGATGATGAGTATGCCGACATTCGGGCAATCGTATTAACACTGATATTCATGGGCGGGGTCCCTTTGTTAGGCGCTTATGGATTAGGGGAGGCAAATGCATTTCTGATGTCCGGCCTGGTGGCGATCCTGGTAGTCTATTGGACGCCGCCGCTTAGAAAAGAGACTTACCTTCACTGGATAGCTACTAATTGTGTAATCCTGTTCGGTCTTTACGTGTCTTTATTCAAGCTACCGCTACTCGTTGCGGGACTGGTTGGCTATCGAGCAGCACAGATTCTATGCGTCACTGTCTATGTCATCACGTGTTGGTTTCTGATTAGACGAAAGGCAAAGGTCCTCAGCGAGGAGTAACTCTACTTCCACGGGAGACTTTACCGACGGTTCTTTCTGCCGGCGGAATCATCGTTGCGCTAGCACTATCTTGGGATCAATCTCATCTCAAAAGTGGGATTGGGAGTCCCGCAAGCGAAACGGTGATTTACGGTTTTTCGAACGAAGATCCGAATTTACACCGGTGGTCAGTCCCGGAATTCCCGGTTTTCCTTGTTTTTCGAACGTTTCCGGCTCAAACTAGGTCCCAATTCACTGTTGGCACGGGCTTTGACATGAGCCAAGGCGGAGAACTGTATAGTTGTGCGTGAAGTTTTGAGCTAGCTCGTTATATTTGATTCTTCGCGCGCGCATCGCCGCTCTCTCAAACTGGCTTTACAGCTCTCCAAAAATTTTTGACGTAAGAAGCATTATGGATATCAAGCGACCCCCAAAATCGAAGCTCAAGAAGAAGATTCGCAATGCCGTCATGATCGTGGTCGGAGTGGCCGGGCTTGCCGGGATTACGTATGGCCTCACCAAGTTGAAGCCGGCTGCGCCGACACTCGATCCGTCTACAGCGGTTATCGAGACTGTTAAACGCGGTGAGATGGTCCGCGACGTCCGCGGAAACGGAACCCTCGTGCCTGAGATTACACGTTGGGTGCCCGCGCCTGCTGACGGCCGTGTTGAGCGGATTCTTCTGAAGGCGGGCGTTGAAGTTGATTCATCCACAGTCATCGCTGAACTGTCGAATCCCCAGCTCGAACAACAGGCAACGGACACTAATTTACAGGTCAAAGCCGCCGAGGCCGATCAAGAAACCCTGAAAGTTCGTCTCGAGAGTGAAGCGATGACGCAGAAGTCCGCGATCGCCACCATTAACTCGCAGTACAGTCAGGCAAAAATACAGCTTGATGCAGACGAGATCCTGTACAGACAGCAACTCGTCGCCGAACTTACAGTAAAGATTTCGCGCGTGGCAGTTCAGGACCTCGCGAACCGGCTAAAAGTCGAGCAGGAAAGACTCGCGGTCATGTCGAGGTCAACGAGTGCGCAGTTGAATGCGGCAACTTCACGTCTGCAACAGTTACGTGCGTTGGCAACACTGCGACGACAGGATGTTGAGAATTTGAAAGTGCGCGCGGGAACCGGTGGCGTTCTCCAGCAAGTGCTGGTAACCGAAGGGCAGCAGGTGACACCCGGAACCAACATCGCGCGTGTTGCGGATCCAAACTCACTCAAGGCTGTTTTAAGAGTTGCTGAGACACAAATCGGCGGCGTTCGCATCGGCCAGAAGGTGATCGTCGACACGCGAAACGGTTTGATCGACGGCCAGGTTTCCCGCATCGACCCGGCGGCTCGCGAAGGCACCTTCGAAATCGACGCTTCGTTGACTGGTCCATTGCCGCCAAGTGCTCGTCCCGATCTGAGCGTGGACGGCACCATCGAACTCGAGAGATTGCAGGACGTTTTGAAAGTCGGTAGACCGGCGTTTGGACAAGCGCAGCAAACCATCGGCATGTTTGTGCTGACACCCGACGGGACGGAAGCGGAGCGGAGACAAGTCAAACTCGGCCGCAACTCCGTCAGTATGATCGAAATACTCGACGGCCTGAAGGAAGGCGATCGGGTCATCATTTCCGATACGTCGGCGCTGGATAGCTACAACCGGATACGACTTAGGTAGTGCTTGGTACTTGGTACTTGGTACTTAGTACTTGGTTCTTAGTAATCCGAACAAAGCACCAAGTACAAAGCACTAAGTACAAAAGACAAGTACAAAGCACAAAAACCCGCTCAGCGGTGTTCAATTAGCAAGATCGTGTACACAAATTCGTTAAGGAGCGCATGATGAGTTCTTCCGAGCCCCTAATCCACCTCGCAGACGTGAAGAAAGTCTTTTACACAGACGAGGTTGAGACACACGCACTCTCAGGTATTCATCTCGACATCAAACAAGGTGAGTACGTTTCCATCGCCGGACCTTCGGGCTGCGGCAAATCCACACTTCTTTCGATCCTCGGCCTGCTCGATACGCCGACCGACGGCAAGTACATCCTGAATCAACACCCGGTCGAGAATCTTTCGCTGTCCGAGCGCGCCAGAATCAGAAACCGCGAAGTGGGATTCATCTTTCAGAGCTTCAATCTGATTGGCGACTTGACCGTTTACGAAAACGTCGAGCTACCGCTGACTTACCGTGGGATGAGCTCCGCGGAGCGAAAGAAGCGCGTCACTGAAGCGCTCGAACGAGTCGGTATGGCGCATCGCGCGAAGCACCTTCCCAGCCAGTTGTCCGGCGGTCAACAACAGCGCGTCGCAGTTGCGCGTGCAGTTGGTGGACAACCAAGCATCCTGCTCGCAGACGAGCCGACCGGAAACCTCGACTCGACTAACGGCGAAGCGGTGATGGAGTTGATGCGCGAGTTACACCGCGGCGGCGCCACCATCTGCATGGTTACACACGACCCACGTTATGCTCAGCACGCCGATCGCATCGTGCACTTGTTCGACGGACTGATCGTTGAAGAAGAAGCCGGTGCCGACCGTCGCGAGATTCAGGAAGCAAAACGTGAATTGGCCGAAAGTGGTTTTGGAGCAATTTCATGATCAGCCTGCGCGGCGTCGAAAAATCTTTTCCCCATGGCCCAACGCGGACGTATGTGCTGCGCCGGATCGACCTGGACATCAAGCCCGGTGAGTTTGTGTCAATCATGGGTCCATCCGGAGCAGGGAAGTCGACGTTGTTACACATCCTCGGCATGCACGATCAGTCGTGGGGCGGCGAGTATTACTTCGACGATGTAGCGGTTCATAAGCTCGACGGAAAGAAGCGTGCGGCACTGCGCAATCGAAACATCGGTTTTGTTTTTCAGAGCTATCACTTGCTTGACGATCAAACCGTTTTCGAAAACCTCGAGCTGCCGCTTTCTTATCGCGACGTAAGCAAGAAGGACCGGCAATCGATCGTCTGCGACACGCTCGATCGTTTTCAAATGGTAGGCAAAAAGGATCTCTTCCCGACTCAACTTTCAGGTGGTCAACAACAACTGGTGGGCATTGCGCGTGCAGTTGTTGCGAGTCCACGAATCATCCTCGCCGACGAGCCGACTGGAAATCTTCATTCGGCACAGGGCAAGGAGATCATGGACATGTTCAAACGTTTGAACGACGAAGGCACCACCATTGTGCAGGTGACGCACTCGGAGACGAATGCGTCATATGGCAATCGAATCATTCAGCTTGAAGACGGTTGGATCGTGAATCCAATGCAGGAACAGAAAACAGGAGTAGCGGTTTAAGTCCTGAAACGTGCTCCTGCAAACTGCAGCTGCTGCTGCAAACGTAGCCCGGCTTCGAATTTCAAGTTTCCCTGTAGTTGCTCAATAAGTCATTAGGTAGCCGAGCGTAGAGCAAAAGAGCGCTCCACGTTGACGTCACCAGTGTGTTCAGAGCAATTGGAAGGCAAGAAAGCAGGTAGCCGTGAATACAGTAACAGCCCAGGCGCCCCGCACTCTAATCGCAGACGATCAGCCGGATGTTTTAGCGGCCCTGCGGTTACTCCTCAAAGGCGTCGGTTATCAAACCGAAGCAGCCGACTCGCCCGGAGCAGTACTCAACGCAATCAAACAACAGAAGTTTGATCTCCTGCTGATGGACCTCAACTACGCTCGCGACACAACGTCGGGAAAAGAAGGTCTTGATCTCATCTCTAGAGTTCACTCACTCGATCGCAACTTACCAATCGTGGTGATGACTGCCTGGGCCACCGTCGATCTAGCCGTCGAATCGATGCGACTTGGCGTGCGCGACTTTGTGCAAAAGCCGTGGGAGAACTCCCGGCTTTTACAAAAACTGAAATTGCAGATTCAACAGGGACGAGAACTGAGGCGCCAGCAGGAACTTGAGGTCCGAGACAAGCTTGAGCTCGATGAGGCGCTCGAAATTCAGCGTGGCTTGATATCACGCCGGATGCCGCAGCTTGAAGGTTTCAGTCTGGCGAGCGCCTGGCAGCCCGCGCGTGCAGTGAGTGGCGATTATCTCGCCGCATTTAAGTTAGACGACTCGCACGCGGCGCTCTGTGTGGCGGATGTTGCTGGTAAAGGTTTTCCGGCGGCGTTACTAATGTCGAACCTGCAGGCGGCGCTGAAATCATTAACTTCGGACCGTATTTCACCGAGCGAAATATGCGCGAAGCTAAACGAGCTGATGTGTAACAACACGCCGTTGCGCAAGTTCGTCACCTGTTTTTACGCCGAACTCGAAGTTCCCACGAAAAAGCTGAAGTTCACCAACGCCGGACACAACCCGCCAATCCTTATTCGCGGCAGCGGCGAATGCGTCAGGCTGGATGATGGTGGATCAGTAATCGGCGCGTTTCAGAGATCAACATTCACCGAGCGCGAAATCCAGCTTTGCTACGGCGACAAGCTATTGCTGTTTACCGACGGCGTGACCGAAGCGCGTGATGAGTCAGGAGAAGAGTTTGGCGAGCACCGCCTCGAACAATGCCTGCGATCATATCGCGGTAGCAACGCTGCAGAGTTGCGCTCACTGATTTTGAAAGAGGTCACAGAGTTTTGCGGCAATCACTTTGACGACGACGCCACGTTGCTATCGGTCATCGCCGATTAGCAGCCAATCGACATTGGACGGCAAAAAAGGAGCCAATTGTGGAGAACCTTCTGAGCGATACCCGGTACGCAATAAGAAATCTCTTGAGGCGGCCTGGTTTTACGCTCATCGCCGTCGTCACTCTTGCCCTCGGCATCGGCGCCAACACCACAATCTTCAGCGTTATTAATTCACTAATCCTGAAGCCGCTACCGCTTCCCGAACTCGATCGCATTGTTGCGGTGTGGGACAAGCTCCCGAGTAAGGGCGTCATGCACAACGAAGTGACGTTTGCGAACTATCTCGACTTAAAAAATCAGAACCAAACATTTGAACAGCTCGCACTTTACCGCTGGTGGAGTCCGAATCTCACCGGTGTCGAAACACCTGAACGCCTTCAGGGATTCCTCGTGACGGCCAACCTCTTCGACGCTCTTGGCATGAAGCCAATCATGGGCCGCAATTTCACCGAAGAAGAAAACCAACCCGGCAAGGATGCAGTTGCGATTATCACTCACAGTCTCTGGCAGAGACGTTTCGGAGCCGACCCGGAGATCCTCAACAAGACAGTCACTATTAACACGGTGGCGCGCAAAGTCATTGGCGTCATGCCGGAGAATTTTACCTTTCCGAAAGGCGCCGAGATATATGCGCCGATCGCAATGACTCCGGAGCTGATGAAGAGTCGGGGCAGTCATTCTTACTACGTCATCGGCCGGCTCAAGCACGGTACTCCTATCGAGAGCGCACAAGCAGAAATCGACAACATCATGGCGCGACTCGAACAGCAGTATCCCGAAACCAACACTGGTTGGGGCGCCACGGCGTTTCCACTGGTCGCCGATACAGTACGTCATTACGCCACGGCGATGTGGGTGATGATGGGCGCGGTCGGGTTCGTGCTGTTGATCGCTTGTGCAAACGTCGCCAATCTGCTGCTTGCGCGTGCGACCGGGCGACAGAGAGAGATCGCCGTACGAACCGCGCTCGGTGCGAGTCG
>DASTVU010000334.1:0-5147 GCA_035758935.1 Pyrinomonadaceae bacterium
ACAAGAGATAATGAGTGTTTAGGAACACAGATAAACGCGGATTGATGACGGATAATCCGTTCTCAATCCGCGTTTATGTGTCTAATACTTAGCGCGGGATCGCGAAAGCGTCGTCGCCCAACGCCTGGTTGAGCTTCACTTCCTTCACACTGTACTCAGCGAAGAATGGCCACTGCGGCATCTCGAAGCGTTGTGAGAAGCTGAATGGGATTAACACGCCCTCGACTTCCTTGAACTTGCTGTTTGCGGTTCCGAAGGTAAACCCGTTGTAAGTCAGGAAAAACTCCATCACGCGACCGTTCGTCGCATCGATATAGAAATCGGTAGCGTAGCCCTCCGCATCGGTAATGCGAAAACCGCGCAGCTTCTTTTTGTTTGCTATAGCCGTAACCTTATAACCCTGCTGATCAAATTTACTCAGGACCGGAAGCCCGAACTTCGACAACGGCGGCACCTCCACGTTCGGCATCGAACTGTACGACTGCTGCCCATCATAAATTTGTTTGAAGACGATGATCGGGCGCGCATCAATCTCCATTCTCAACCTGTCGTTGGCGGTCACAATTGAAAACGCGCCCGGAATCGATTGCGGACTGTTGGGTGGATACAGCGAGACCGATCCTCGCAACATCATGTTCTCCACCTTGCGAAACTTCTCACCACCCTGCGCGATAAAAGCCGCCTTCGCGAGTTCCATCGGAGTGCTTTCGGGCGTGATCACAACTGCGGGCGGCGCGGCGGCGCCATTACCCGAAGGAGCACTCTTCGCCGGCGCGTGTTCCTGCGCGAGAACCGATGCGCCAGAACCTGCAAGACAAACAACTATGGCGACGGATAAAACAAGTCGATTCATTTCGAAAAACCCTTTCGTTCGATCAGAAGTTCAATCGCACCTGAGCATAGATTCGACGATTGCCAGCGCCGGAGCTACCCCCGCCGCCACCAAATCCGCCAAACGCTCCTCCCAGGCCCAGTGACTCCCCAAAGCTGGGAGAGGAAAGATTACCAACCGGCGTGGAAAGATTCACACGATTCAGGAGATTCTGAAAATTGATGGAAACGTTGAGCGTGTATCTCTTCTCGCTGGGAGCTGCGCCGCCGCCTCCACCTTGCGGCCCAATCGCCGCCACTCTCGCACCGCCACCGCCCCCACCACCCGCGACATTTGGACCACCTGGTCCACCGGCAGGCCTCGTGTCACCAGCGCCTGCGGTCGCAGTTTGATTGGCGGGTCTTGCTGCCGCTGCATTACCTTTATTAATAACGCCAAAGGCGAACGCACGACTGATCCGAAGGTTGACGACAAATGATCCCGGGGCCTGTCCGTAGTTGCGTGGAATGATCTTCTCACCAGGCAACGGCGTGAGGTTGAAGTTTCCAAAACGCGTACAGGCAATGTTCGACGCATTACAGTCAGCGTTCGCAGCAGCAAAGCTGGGACGTTCGTTGAACTGTCGATCGAGATTTCGGTCCTGGCCGGTCGTGATGTTGAAGCCTGGTCCGGTGTTGGCAATGATGAACGGATTCAACACCACTTTCCACCACGGCAGGTTAACTGTGCCGAAGATTGTAAAACGATGTCGAATATCAAACGAGCTACGCCCAAACTCGCCTGACGTGTCGTACGAATTCATCGGGAACAGCGCGCCACCCTGACCGTCCGTGTCGTTCGTTGTCTTGCTCAGCGAATAGTTGCCGTTGAGCTGAAACATTCGACTGAACCTGCTGTTGAAGCCGACGAAGAACTGGCGCTGATTGAACTGTCCGCTAGCTTCGTAACGATTAATGTCGCCCCGTGTCGGGTCGGGCCGGATACCGTTCGGCGTCAGCTCGGTGATAGTGAACGGCAGTGGCGCATTCACGTCGCGGGCGCGAATCACATGAACGATGCGGATGTTGTAAAAGCCAACGAACATCGTGATGTTGCGCGGCAGTTGTCGCTCAACCTGTGTGCCGATCACATAGACTGTCGGAATCTGCAGATTCGGATCGACCTGCCAGATCGCCTGCTGGGTAGCTGGCACGCCGGAAACATTCGGAACGGCAGTCGGACTCCATTGATTCAGAAGGGCGTAGATCGGGGCCACATTAGGGAGCTGCTGCTCGGCGATTGAAGGCGGAGCGCTGCGATCAAAAGGCTCCGCGATCGCCGTTTGAATCACTCTCTCACCGTCGAAGCGAACAGTCTGAAGCGTAGAGCTTTCATTGAAGCGGTTGTAGAAGAAGCCCGTGCCAACGCGAATCACCATCTTCGGTGGCTTTGCGCTATTGGCGGCACCCGGCGACCACGCAACAGCGATACGCGGTGCAAAGTCAAACTTGCTGTGCGCGTTTGTTTGTATCTCGTAGCGCAAACCGTAACTAAGTGTCAGGTTCGGTCTGATGCGCCAATCATCCTGAATGAACACGCCGTAATCTGTTTGATTCACGTCAGCGAAAGGATTTCCGGCGTTGAGTCGGAACTGCGTCGCACCACCTCCGGCGGCGCGGATCTGCGCGGGCGTGAAACCCTGTTCCTGGAGCTGCAACGTTTTCTGATAGCGCTCAATACTCGAGAGACCAAAACCACCGGTGAAAGTCCAGGTACCGCCAAAGTTTCCTTCGCTCTTGTCATCGAGACTTATGTGTCGAACTCGTCCGCCAAACTTGATCGCATGCGTGCCATGCTGCTTGGCCGTGAAGTTAGTCAATTCCCAACTCGTGCGCTCGCTCACAGATTGACCAACCTGCGAACCACCTGAACCGAACGAACCGCTGACATCCAGCGCCGGAATTGAATTACTACCGGTTTGCTCGTTGCGATTGTGCGTAAACTGAAAACGAGTCTCATTGATCATCGTCGGATTCAGAATCGCGGTTTCAGTCACCTGCACGTTTTGATTAACCGTCAGCAAGTCAAAGGCACGCTCCGGCAGCGTAAAGCCGCCGAGTCCCTGGTTCTCGGCACTAAACCGGTTGTAGTTGTAACGAACTACGAGCGTGTTATTAGTGTTGATGGCGTAATCAAAACGAGGGCTGAGGAAAAGATTGCGTCGCGGCACGAGGAACGCCTGTCCAAACTCCTGAACGTTAAGATCGTCATCGAGTACGGTCGCACGTACGAGGTCGTTGTCGTCAGTTTCAACGCGTCCGAAGTTGAAGAAGAACGAAGCCTTCTTCTTCACGAGTGGACCACTCAGATTCATGTCGTACTGCCGAATCTGAAATGGCGTGCGCTTGCTGGAATTGACGGCAAACGGATTGCGGGAGTTGAGACTCTCGTCGTTGAAATTCATCGACGCGCCGCCACGGAATTTATCAGTGCCAGGTCTGGTTAAAATGTCGATACGTGCTGATGGTTGATCGTTTTCCGCTGCAAACGGATTCTGGTTGATGCGAATCTCGCGGATCGAATCCTTCGATGGAAGGTTGCCGCCGGTGAAACCGTCGATGAAGATCTGCCCGCCGTTTGGTCCAACAGAGGGACCGGCGAGGGCCTGAAGTGCAGCGGCGAGTTCGTCGGGGTCGTCCGGAAGTGCGTCGAGGTCTTTTCCGGCAATCACTGTTTGATTCGCGTTGTTTGTGGCTTCGGTGCTGACCGCAGTTTCCGCAACAGTAACTTTCTCTTCAATCGTTACTCGCAACGTTAGATCGACAGTCTGTCGCGCCGTGGTGAGGTCAACTTCCTTGTTTTCAGACGGCGCGAAGCCTGGAGCGGCGGCTGTCAGCGTGTACTTGCCCAAAGCAAGTCCTGCAAAATTGTAGACGCCCTCGCCGTTCGTCGTGGTCTTCTTTTGGACTCCGCTGGCGTCGGTAAGAATTACGTTGGCGCCGACAATTGCCGCGCCCAATTCGTCAGTGATTAAGCCTCGCAAGGTTCCGCGTGCTTGTTGTGCGGTGACAAGTGCGGCGGACAGCAGGACGATCAAACTGACACAGCAGAGCTTGCCCGGGAGACTTCTCAGAAAATTCATTTTTGACCTCTAAAGAAGGAGCTGGGATAAATTCCTATCCACAGATTACGCAGATTTCACAGATTTGGATCTGCGTAATCTGTGGATAAATGGTTAAGGCAAGCCGATGCCGAAGGAAATGCCGCTGCCACCCAGGCCTGCGGCAGGATTAGGTGCTTGTCCAGCCGCTGGACGTGGAGCAAGCATCGCGAGCAGAGAGTCAGCACCGGAAATCAGCGAAATTGCTGTCAGACGGCTTGGATCCGCACCCTGCGTACTGGAAACGATGATAGTGTCGCCAACCTTAACATCTGCGATCGAAATAGTTGGCAATCTTTCAAGCATGTCGTTGATATTGAAGCCGCCACCGGGGCGCGGACCGCCCGGTCCACCACCGGGTCCACCAGCACCCTGCGGACGCTGCTGTGCGCCTTGTTGGGCCTGGCCTCCCCCGCCACCAGCACCACCACCTGCTGGAGCTGCCCCGCCACCGCCACCCGGACGGCCGAAGCCACCCATCGCTCCCATCTCCGTAGGAAAGCGTCGCAAAACCGCGTCCTGTTTGATAACGATTGTGAGCGGAGTCTTCTTCTCCAATTCCTTGATCTGGATCTCGCCGGTTGCGGGATTGACAGCCGACACAACGCCTCCGACTGTACGGAAGCTTCCCGTCACGACTTTCTGCGGATTGAAGCGAAGTGGATCCTCTGTTCGATCACCAAGAGCGCGCAACTGATCGCCGACTTTCAGCTCGGTAAAATTGCTGGGCTTGGCGTCGCTGAACTTGATTGAGTCAGGCGCATAACGCCGCATTTCCGTCTTATCGCCGACTGGGATCACGACGGCCTGCGTTCCAGCCATAGTCCGATTGGAGATCGTGATCTCTTTGGTGTCGGGCTTCAGTGCTGTGATTACGCCAAGAATTCCGCGCCGGCGCCATTCGAGTCGTTCCGCTTCCTGCTTCTTAGCGAGGTCGCCCTTGGTCATCACGATAATCTGAAGAGCGGGCACGGACTTCTGATCTGCTGAAACCGTTCCTCTCGCCATCACACGGTCGCCTTCGGCGAGATCAGCAAAGGTAAGGTCGGTGGCGTTTGTAAGCGATTGCTCACCGGGAGCGAGTTTCTTGTAGGTCGTTTTATCGCTCAGCGAAACCATGACCATCGACCCGGCGTCAGTCTTGATGGTCAACTGTTTTGCGGCGGCATCGATAGA
>DASTVU010000335.1:0-7588 GCA_035758935.1 Pyrinomonadaceae bacterium
ACCCGACATCAATCAGCCGACCTTCGAACAACTCCGCGCCAATCTTCCGCCCGGTCCGAACGTCAACGTGAACGCGCTGCGGCCGTACAAAGGCTACACGGCGATCAGAATGCGCATGAGCGACTCGACGTCGAACTATCACGGCATGCAGCTCTACGCAGCGAAGCGCAAAGGCGATCTGCTGATGACTACTTCTTACACGTGGTCCAAGGTGCTGACGGATGCGAGCGGCTTCAACGACAACCCGGAAGATCCGTTTAACAGGAGGTTCAATTACGGACCGGCAACGTTCGATCGGCGTCACGTCTTTGCTCTTACTTACACTTACAACGTGCGAATGTTTGCTCGCACGCGCGGCTTCGTGAAAGCAGTGCTCGACGGTTATGAGATCAGCGGTGTGACGCGGTTGCAATCAGGTGCATACCTGACAGCCACTGGAACAGCGAACGCTGTTTTCGGAAATCGTCGCGCAGACTGCATCAGCAGTGAGCCGCTTTTCGAGAACGGCGAACGTGGTCCAAACAACTGGGTCAGGCGTGATGCGTTTGCGATTGCGCCCGATACGCGCCGCGGTACTTGCGGCGTCGGCACGATCGAAGGCCCAGGCTCGCAGACGTGGGACTTCTCGCTGCGTCGTAACTTTGGGTTGACTGAGCGGTTTAAGTTGCGCTTCCAGGCTGATATCTTCAACGCGTTCAATCGCACCAACTTCCGCGACCTCGAGACTAATCTCAGCAGCGCGGCGTTCGGTACGATCTCGACTTCTGGTCCCCCGCGAAATATTCAATTCGGACTGAAGCTGACGTTCTAAATGAAATCAGTCTTTATCTGCGTAATCTGTGTTACTGCTTTTGTTACGGCTCAGGCGAGCACGGTGACAACAGCTAGTCTCCGTGATGAGGTAAATAGTTTCCTCGGCAAGGAACTCGCCGCGCATCTGAACGCGATCAAGTCGCTGGATCCGCCACCCGATCGCGTTCTTGGTGTGCCGACCACGGGTGAGTTTTCGTGGGGCACGTTCATGCGTTCGCTTGCGGCTTACGCAGAGACAACGGGCAATCGCGAGCTAGCGGGTCGTGATCTGGCAAAGCTCGTGGGCCAGATCGGTTTGATTGAGTCGCGTGCGGGCAGCAAGGCATTTTCGCAACTCTATGCTGCCCTCGCGCTGCGTCATTTTGGCCGCGATCTGAAGACGAACCCGCTTTGGCAAAGTCTTTCCGTGGAAGAGCAGAAGGCCTGGCGCTCGTTACTCAACCCGGAACGGTTTTACGATCCGAAGACGAATCGCGTTATCAATCTGGCTGAGAATTATCTCGGCGTTGCGGCGCGCATCGCGAGTATCGGCTACGAGCTTGGCATCTCAAATGATCGGGCGTTCCTGGACAAGCTGCTCGATCGCGCTGCGGTGCAGTTCATCGAGGGCAATCTTTACGCTGATGATGCGCCGCCAACCGGACGTTTCGATCGTTACTCAAACGAGTACGCGCGTTACATCTGGGAAGCGGCGGAGATGGCGGGTCGCAAAGATTTACTCGATAAAGTACGTCCATCATTGAAGGTGCAAATGCGTCTTTGGTGGGACATCGTTTCGGAAGATGGTTACGGTTACAACTGGGGGCGCAGTCAGGGCGTGGTCAGTTATCTCGACACGCCCGAGATCGCAGGGTTTCTCGCGTCGCATCCCGAGTTCAGGCCCGCGCCGCTCGCCGACATTGCAGCGCTTTATTACCAGGCGTGGAACTATCTGCAGCATGACTATCGCAGTGATGCGCACCTGCTTTCGATCTTTGCATTTGGACGCGGTAACTACGCCTACATCTCGCGCGATCGTGAGTGGCAGCAGACGACCGGCTTCTTCGGAAAGCTTGCAAACTCGCACACGCCAATCATCAACGCGCTGGAAAGGGAGGGGATCACAACATTTCCGATCATGCCATCTCTGCCGCCGGTTGCGCGTTTTGAATTCTTTCGTAAGACGCCGGAACGATCGGCGGGTGTTTGGGTAGTGCGGCAGGGCGCGCTTCGATTTGCGTTGCCAATCACAACCGGTCCAAAACCGGGAATGTCAGACTATCTGCCTGCCCCACACGGCTTGCCGGGATTTGCTGCGCCGGTCGAACAGATCTGTCCGGCGTTGACGGCTTATGTGGAACTTGCCGATGGGCACACCGTTGTAGCGACAGATGGGGCGGATGTTATCGAGCCTGCGGCTGATGGTCGCAGTTTGCGTGTTCGTTGGACCAGGTGGGCCGTAGTTGGTACACCTTCCGGAAAAGTTCAGGACGTTGGATTGACGAGTGAAGTTGTTTGGCGGATTGAAAACGGAACGTTGACGCGCGAAGAAACATTGAGCTCAAAACAGCCGGTTAGTATTCGTCGCTGGCGGCTTGCAGTGCCGACGACGCACGATCAGGTTGAGACGCGGGTGCTGAATGGAATTCGTGTAGATAGTTTTAGATCCCCTAAGAGCTCGCTCGACGTGAGTTTGACTAACGCGAATTTCCCAGTACAAACGTCGATTCTAGCGACCGGTAATAGCGCGCTGGGACGTGGCGTCCATGGTGCGATACCGTTGCATGTCGTGTTTGAGGCGAAAGATGTTACGGTGAATAGCAGCGCCATAAAATACAAAATAGCGTTGACACCGAGGTAAGTTTTTACAGGATTAACGAGATTTTCAGGATTAACAAGATGCATCCTGTAAATCATGAAAATCTTGTAAATCCTGTCTAAAAATACGAGGAGTATTCATGGATCAGGAAGTTGTTCAAAACCCAATCACACCGGAAACCTGTTTCGTGCCGAAGACGCACGAGGGAAAAGGACGCCGCACAGCCGTCGCTCCGGGCGCGACCGCTGCCCGTTATCTGCACTACGGTCGCATCACGCTTGCAGCGGGCGATGCGCCAATCAAGTTCAATAGCGAAGATCACGAAGTGGGATTGATAAATCTCAACGGCAAAGCAACCGTGAGAACCGAAGGCGAAACATTTGAGCTCAATCGTTACGACGCCGTTTATGTTCCACGTGATTCGGAGATCGAAGTCGACGCGCCGCAAGGCTGCGATCTGGCTGAAGTTTCCGCGCCCGTAGCAAAGCGATACCCGTTGAAGTTTGTCTCGTACAAAGAAGTGCGCCAGAACCCCAAACTCCATTTGATCGCCGGCAAGCCGCCCGCTGAGCGCGACCTGAACGTGCTCATCGGCGCAAATGTCGAAGCCGGCCGCATCATGGCCGGAGTGACTTTTTCGACGCCTGGCAACTGGACGTCATGGCCTCCGCACGAACATTCAAAGCTACTCGAGGAGGCTTATCTTTTTATCGACATGCCGGCGCCGTCGTTTGGAGTGCAGTTTGTCTACACCGATCCGCAGAAGCCGGAGCTGGTCCAGGTGGTGCGTGAAGGCGACTGTGTGTTGATGCCGCAGGGTTATCACCCAAACGTTGCCGCGCCGGGCGGACAGATAAACTTTTTGTGGATGATGGCAGCGATCAAAGAAGGCGAAGACCGTCTCTATGGTGTTGTGAATGTACAGCCTGAATATGCTGCGGGTGGCTCGGGTCTGGAAGCTGTCAGCGACAAAAAGTAGGGAACAGAAATGTCCAACACTTCTTATTCTGAAAACGGTGGCAACGGAAACGGTAACGGCAACGGATTCAACTTCGCCCGTCATTTGAACTGGTCCAACATTCCCGTTGAACATCCGGCGGATGGAATAGAACGACAGATGTTTGTCGGCAACCGGATGATGATTTGCCGTTTCCGTTTCAAGCCGTTTCTGGTCACTCCGGAACACGATCATCCGCACGAGCAGATGACGATCGTCGAGCAGGGACGCGTGCGATTTTTTATTGAAGGCAAAGAGCAGATCGCGTCCGCGGGCGACGTGCTGCACTTCCCGTCAAACTGCTGGCACGGCGCCACAATGATGGACGAAGAAGTGGTCTTGATCGATATTTTCTCCCCGCTTCGTGAGGACTTTCTCCAGTCTTAGCCACAGATTTTCACGGATGATTCTCGATCAATTCAAACTACAGGACCGTATTGCGCTTGTTACAGGCGCATCGACCGGCCTGGGCGCCGCCATTGCAATCGCACTGGCCGAAGCGGGTGCGCAGGTTGCCTGCCACGGCAACAGTCGTTCACCTGAGTCAACTTGTGAGCAGATCAAGAGCGCTGGTGGCGTGGCCCACGCGATCACGGGCGATCTTAGCCAATCTGAGACACCGAAGAATCTTGTCGCTCAATCTCTCGAGCGCTTCGGACGCATCGACATTCTCATCAACAACGCCGGCACGATTCGCCGTGCGCCCGCAGCGGAGTACTCCGACGAAGATTGGGCCGCGGTGATCGAGGTTAACCTGTCGAGCGTCTTTCGACTTTCGAAGCTCACCGGCAAGCAGATGATCGAACGTGGCGAGGGCGGAAAGATCGTGAACATTGCTTCGTTGCTCTCGTTTCAGGGAGGCATCACGGTTCCGGCATACGCTGCGTCGAAAGGT
Organism: Pyrinomonadaceae bacterium; assembly: GCA_035758935.1. Taxonomy (GTDB): domain Bacteria; phylum Acidobacteriota; class Blastocatellia; order Pyrinomonadales; family Pyrinomonadaceae; genus PSRF01. The sequence goes on from DASTVU010000335.1 coordinate 4,504, forward strand.
GGCGTAGCCCAACTCACCAAGGCACTCGCGAACGAATGGGCCAAACACAGAATCAACGTAAACGCGATTGCCCCCGGATACATGCGGACTGCCAACACAGCTGCGCTTCAAGCTGACGAAACACGCAACCGCCAAATCCTCGAGCGCATTCCCGCAGAACGCTGGGGTGAGCCCGACGATCTTGCCGGCGCCGCTGTCTTCCTCGCATCACAAGCAAGCGACTACATCAACGGCCACGTGTTGGTCGTCGACGGAGGATGGCTAGGCCGATGAGATCAGAAACCGTATCCGTCACCAATCCGCGTTCATCTGTGGCCCATTATCGCTGGGTCATCTGCGCCCTCTTATTCTTCGCGGCGACGATCAACTACATCGATCGCCAGGTGATTGGAATCCTCAAGCCAACACTTCAGACCGAAATCGGTTGGACCGAAGTCGGTTACAGTTGGGTCGTCTTTTCTTTCCAAGCGGCTTATGCGATCGGACTGCTCGGCGTCGGGAGCCTTATCGATCGCATCGGCACGCGCAAAGGATTCTCATTCGCGATCATCTTCTGGAGCCTGGCGGCGATGGGCCATGCACTCGCGCGTTCGGTATTCGGCTTTGGTGTCGCTCGCTTCTTTCTGGGCTTAGGCGAAGCGGGAAACTTTCCTGCCGCGATCAAGACAGTTGCTGAATGGTTTCCTAAAAAAGAGCGCGCTCTCGCCACCGGAATTTTTAACTCCGGCACTAACATCGGCGCTCTTGTTACGCCACTCGTGGTACCGATCATAACGATCAGGTACGGTTGGCGAGCGGCGTTCATCATAACGGGCGCTATCGGCTTTATCTGGCTGTTCGCGTGGTGGGCACTTTATCGTCGTCCTGAAGAACATCCGTCATTGTCGAAGGCCGAACTGGAATACATTCAGAGTGACCCTCCAGATCCAGTCGTCAAAGTGCCGTGGGCCCGTCTTATCCCGCATCGCCAAACGTGGGCTTTTTCTGTGGCAAAGTTCATGACGGATCCGATCTGGTGGGTGTATCTCTTCTGGCTACCCGACTTCTTACACAAACGGCACGGGTTGAGTTTGAAAGATTTTGGTTTGCCACTCGTTGTGGTTTACCTGCTGGCAGACGTCGGCAGTATCGGTGGTGGCTGGCTTTCGTCGTCCCTAATAAAGCGAGGTTGGACCATCAACGCGGGCCGGAAGATCGCGATGTTGATCTGCGCGCTCGCAGTGGTTCCGATCGTCTTCGCTGCACAGACTTCGAATCTGTGGGTAGCGGTTATTTTGATTGGTGTGGCGGCTGCGGCGCATCAGGGCTGGTCGTGTAATCTGTTTACGACAACTTCCGACATGTTTCCGCGCCGCGCAGTTGGATCGGTCGTTGGTATTGGCGGTATGGCGGGCGCGGTCGGCGGCATGATGATCGCGCGCGTTGTCGGCGAGATACTCGAACGAACCGGTAGCTACGTGCCGATCTTTATTATCGCCGCTTGTGCCTACCTTGCAGCCCTGCTGGTGTTTCATCTGTTGTCACCAAAGCTCGAGCCAGCTAATCTGTGATCAGCCACAAAATGTTTTAGCCACAAAAAGGCAAAAAAAGCACAAATGTTTCAGGCTAAATCGAAGAAGGATTGTCGCTGGGATATTGTGAGTCTCGGCGAGGTGATGTTGCGGCTCGATCCGGGCGAGGGGCGCGTTGCCACGGCTCGCAGCTTTCAGGTTTGGGAAGGCGGCGGTGAGTACAACGTCGCGCGTGGACTCAAACGCTGCTTCGGAATGGAGGCTGCAGTTGTCACGGCGCTGGCTGACAACGCTGTCGGACGCCTGGTCCAGGATCTTATCTATCAGGGCGGTGTAGACCAGTCACACTTGAAGTGGGTGAAGTTTGATGGTGTTGGCCGGACGGTTCGCAATGGTCTGAACTTTACTGAACGTGGTTTTGGCGTGCGTGCCGCTGCCGGCTGCTCCGATCGCGGTCACACCGCGGTGTCGCAGTTAAAGCCGGGCGACATTGATTGGGAACAAATCTTCGGTACTGAGGGAGCACGCTGGTTTCACACGGGCGGAATCTTCTGCGCGTTGTCGGAAACAACTCCGGCGGTGGCCCGCGAAGCGATGGAGGTGGCGCGAAAACACGGCACGCTGATCTCTTACGATCTGAATTATCGTGAATCGCTGTGGAAATCGATTGGTGGCCAGGCGAAAGCCGTTGCTGTTAATCGTGAACTGGCGCCGCTCGTCGATGTGATGATTGGCAATGAAGAAGACTTCACTGCTGCACTCGGATTCGAAGTCGAAGGACTCGACGAACATCACTCGAAACTCGACGTGCGAAACTTTCAGCGCATGATCGAGCGCGCAGTCAGTGAGTTTCCGAATTTCAAAGTTGTAGCGACAACGCTGCGGCACGCGAAAACCGCGACGATTAACGATTGGGGAGCTGTTTGTTACGCAGACGGCGAACTTTACCAGGCGCCGATTCGCGAGAACCTGGAGATTCTGGATCGCGTGGGTGGTGGCGATTCCTTTGCTTCCGGATTGATTTACGGATTGCTTACGGAGCGTGGGCCACAGTGGGCTGTCGAATGTGGTGCGGCGCACGGTGCGCTCGCGATGACGACACCGGGTGATACTACGATGGCCACAGTCGCGGAAGTCGAGCGCGTGATGAAAGGCGGAACGGCGAGGGTAGCACGTTGAACAAAGCGGAGGTTATCCAACAGATTAGAGATACGGGCGTGATTCCGGTGGTGCGTGCGAGAAGTGCCGACGAGGCGATGCGCGCGATCGATGCGATTCGTGAAGGTGGAATCTCGGTGTTCGAGATCACGATGACTGTGCCTGGAGCGATCAAGGTCATCGAAGATGTGTCGAATCGTTATGGTAAAGACGCGCTCGTGGGTGCCGGAACGGTGCTCGATCCGGAAATAGCGGAAGCTTGTGTTTCGAGTGGGGCGCAGTTTGTTGTTAGTCCGGCGCTGAATCTCGAAACGATTGCATGTTGCCGGAAGCTCGACGTCGCGGTGATGCCTGGAGCGTTGACGCCGACGGAAGTGGTCCAGGCGTGGAATGCGGGCGCCGATTTCGTGAAGGTG
>DASTVU010000336.1:0-5445 GCA_035758935.1 Pyrinomonadaceae bacterium
ACCTCGTCAACATCGTGACCGCGTTTATAGAAACTGCGAAATAATCTCAGCGTCTCTTCAACCGTCACCTTCTCCGCGAGTTGAGTCTCCTGCAACTGGACACCAATACGCTCGCGCAACGCCTGATCCTTTCCCGAATTCCAATGCTGGCCCAACAACTCGACCGTCCCCTCATCGGACGGCGTCAGCCCCTCGAGTATTTCAACGGTCGTCGTCTTTCCTGCCCCATTTGGCCCAAGCAACCCGAAACACTCCCCCACAAACACTTCGAGATCGAGCCCATTGACGGCCGTAACATCCGCAAACCTCTTCACCAACCCCGCGCACCGCAAAGCGACGCGTTGTAATACTTGCGTTGACATAGTTTTCGAGTGAGTTTGCCAGATTATCTCTTGATTAGTCGATCTAGATTGCATTAAATCTGTATCCATCAGCGTTTATCCGCGGCTAAATATGCTTCAACGATCAGGCTACACTATTTCATTTCTAATTGCTGTTCTAATAACCGTCAGGTTCGTAATTTTTGCTGTAACCGATCAGCGTGCTGAAACCACGGTAGGCCGGAAATTCGATTTTGGTCCAGGGGCGCTACAGCACGGCTACCTGAGGGTAACGGAAAAAAATATTTATAACCCTGAGATTGGTTATGGGTTCGAGCCGGGTGCACAAATCACCTGCATCGATCGCAGTGGCAAGGATGATCTGCGCAGTGACTTTTGTAACAGCGACCAGCCGTTCTACTTTTCTGTCAGACTACCGGAAGGAAACTACAACGTGACGGTCACGCTTGGTGATTTGGCTGGTGAATCGGTTACGACCATTAAAGCTGAGCTGCGTCGATTGATGGTGGAGAAAGTCGAAACGAAACGCGGGCGCTTTGAGACACGCACGTTTACGGTCAACGTCCGCACACCGCAGGTCGCAGGCAATGGCGAAGTGAAACTGAAAGACCGCGAGAAGACGACAGAGATCTGGGCGTGGGATGAAAAACTTACCCTCGAGTTCAACAATACGCGTCCTGCCGTTTGCGCGATTGAGATCACGCCCGTCAACGTTCCCACAATCTATCTGCTCGGCGACTCGACAGTCGCGGACCAGCCGCGTGAGCCTTACAACAGTTGGGGACAGATGCTGACCCGCTTCTTCGACCCGGGCGTCGCGATCGCGAATCACGCTGAATCTGGAGAATCGCTCCGAAGCTCGCTTGCAGCAAAACGTCTCGATAAGGTCTTGAGTACAATCAAGACCGGCGATTATCTATTTATTCAGTATGGTCACAACGACGAGAAGGAAAAAGGCGAGGGCGTTGGTCCATTTACAACTTACAAGTCTGACTTGAGAAAGTTTGTCGCAGAGGCTCGCGCACGCAAAGCTATTCCGGTGCTAATCACGCCCGTGCAACGACGCACGTTTGATGAGGAGCAGAAGATCACAAACTCTCACGGAGACTATCCAGAGGCAGTGAGGCAAGTCGCGAAGGAAGAAAACGTGCCGCTGATCGATCTCAACACAATGAGCAAGACGCTTTACGAAGCCTGGGGAGCCGAGGCCTCTAAACGCGCTTTCGCGCCAAACGACAACACACATCACAACAACTACGGCAGTTACGAGTTGGCGAAATGCATCGTCGAAGGCATCAGAGCCAACCAACTGGACATTGCAAAATACTTGATCAAAGACTTGCCACATTTTGATCCGAGTCGTCCCGATCTAATTGAGAACTTCAAAATTCCACCGAGTCCGTTGCAGACGGGTGTAAAGCCAGCGGGTAATTGAAATCGAGGCTTAGCCTCAAGAGTCATTGTTGGAAGAGGTCAGTACCGTAACGCGGTAGCGTCGGGTAGTCTCAGGTATTGATGCACAACATTGACCCGACGCTACCGCGTTACGGTACTGACCTCTTCCAAGCACGGATACTGACTATTGAGACAAAGCATGAGCTGAATGTTTCCACGAGTGCGACATCTAGCGATTCTGTGGTGTGTTATCTGTTTATCCACGAGCGTGACCTACGGCGCGCCGGTGGGCAGCCCGCGTGCGAAATACAATTTCAACTCCGGTTGGAAAGTTTTTGTGGGCGATCCGGCGGGCGCCAAAGAAGCCGAGTTTGATGATGCAAGCTGGAAGACTGTCACCACACCTCACGCCTGGAACGAAGACGATGCTTTTCGCAAAGACATCAAAGACCTGAGCACAGGCATCGCCTGGTATCGCAAACACTTCACGCTCCCTGAGTACAGCGCCGGACGCAAAGTCTTTCTCGAGTTCGAAGGCATACGGCACGGCGGCGAGTTCTACGTAAACGGCAAGTTTTTCGGCCGCCACGAAAACGGCGTGATGGCCGTCGGTTTCGACATCACAGAATTTCTAAGGCCAAACCCGCAGGAGAATGTAATTGCCGTTCGGGTCGATAACTCCTGGGATTATCGCGAGCAAGCGACCGGCTCGACTTACCAGTGGAGCGATCGAAATTTTTACGCGAACTACGGCGGTATCAATAAAAACGTCTTCCTGCACATCAGTGATCGGCTCTATCAAACTCTTCCGCTCTACTCCAACCTCGGCACAACAGGCGTTTACGTATTCGCACAGGATTTCGACATCAAGGGGCGCCACGCAAAGATTACTGCCGAAGCGCAAGTAAAGAACGAATACACAACACCAAAGACTTTCAACTACGAAGTCACCATCGTCGATGCAGACGGAACCCCGATCAAGACTATTACCGGCGGCTCGCACGTGATCGCACGAGGCGAAACGAAACTTGTCAGCGCCAGCGCACGCGTTGATGGTTTGAACTTTTGGAGTTGGGGATATGGCTATCTTTACAACGTCTATACGACGCTAAAGATTGACGGTCGCGCCGTTGACATGGTCAGGACGCGCACAGGTTTTCGCAAGACTGAATTCGCTAGAGGCGTGATGAAGCTGAACGATCGAGTGGTCCAACTCAAAGGCTACGCTCAACGTACTACGAATGAGTGGCCCGCTCTTGGCTCGGCAGTGCCCGCATGGCTAAGCGATTTCAGTAATCGTCTGATGCTCGAGTCGAACGCGAACCTCGTGCGCTGGATGCACGTGACGCCATGGAAACAAGATGTTGAATCCTGCGATCGCCTCGGGCTGATGCAAGCGATGCCGGCGGGCGACTCTGAACGAGACGTTGACGGGCGACGCTGGGAACAGCGCGTTGACCTAATGCGCGATGCGATCATCTATAACCGGAACAATCCCAGCATCGTTTTCTACGAGTCGGGCAACAAGGGCATCAGTGAAAAGCACATGCAGGAGATGAAAGCGATACGCGATCAGTACGATCCGCGCGGCGGTCGTGCAGTGGGCTCACGCGAGATGCTCGATAGCAGTGTCGCCGAGTATGGCGGTGAGATGCTCTACATAAATAAGAGTGCACACTTTCCGATGTGGGCGATGGAGTATTCGCGCGACGAGGCGCTCAGGAAATACTGGGACGAGTATTCGCCGCCGTACCACAAGAACGGCGATGGGCCATTGCATCAAGGCCAGAACGCGAGCGCATACAATCGGAACCAGGATTCACAAGCTATCGAGAACGTCGTGCGCTGGTACGACTACTGGCGCGAACGTCCGGGCACAGGCACGCGCGTTAGTAGCGGTGGCGTCAACATCATCTTTTCCGACTCGAATACGCACCATCGTGGCGCTGAGAACTATCGCCGCAGCGGTGAGGTCGATGCCATGCGTCTGCCAAAGGACGGTTACTTCGCGCATCAAGTGATGTGGGATGGTTGGGTTGATGTCGAACGCTCCCGCACACACATCATCGGTCACTGGAACTATGCAGCGGGCACGAAGAAGAACGTCTATGTCGTTTCGAGTGCCGAGAAAGTAGAGTTGTTCATCAACGGCAAGTCGCAGGGCTTTGGTGCGCAGAGCAATCGTTTTCTGTTCACGTTCAAAGATGTCGCGTGGCAGTCAGGAACGATCAGAGCCGTGGGCTATGACTCAGCGGCACACAAGGTCAGCGAGGACTCAAAGAAGACAGCCGGCGAGCCGGCGGCGATCCGTCTGACTCCACACACAAGCCCGCTTGGGTTGCTCGCGAATGGAAGTGATGTGGTGCTTGTTGATGTAGAAGTAGTTGATGCGAAAGGCCAGCGATGTCCGACGGCTTTGAATCTAATCAACTTTTCTATCGACGGTCCCGCAGAGTGGCGTGGCGGCATCGCGCAAGGTCCGGACAATTACGTTCTATCGAAGAGTTTGCCGGTTGAGAATGGTGTTAACCGCGTCATCATCCGCGCCAAGTCGCAGGCCGGTAAAATCGTTGTGCGCGCAACCGCTGAAGGACTCAAACCTGCAGCAACTGAGATCGTTTCGCGTCCTGTAATCGTAAAAGGCGGCTTGGGGTTATTAACGCCTGAAGCCGGTCTGCCCTCTTATCTCTCGCGTGGTCCAACTCCGGCTGCACGACCTCTGATGATGACGCGACAGCCCGCACCGATCGCAAACGTGTCGGCAGGCACGAACGCGGCGCAAGCACGATTAAGCTTCGACGACAACGAGACGACCGAGTGGGTGAGCGATGGAAAGCTCGCAGACGGTTGGATCAAATACGAGTTTGCTCGTCCCGAGCGTATCTCTGAAGTGACACTAAAGCTGGCGAATTGGCGCACGCGCTCTTATCCGTTGCGGATCACAGTGGACGACAAGCAAGTCTTCACAGGCGAAACTCCACGCAGTCTCGGCTACGTGACGCTCTCGTTTCCGCCCGTCACAGGTAGCAATCTGAAGGTTGAACTTACAGGTCGTCCGAAAGACATTGACGCTTTCGGGCAGATCGTCGAAGTCACAGGACAGAAAGATACAGGATCGGTGGATGACAAAGGCAAGATAGCCATTTTGGAAATTGAAATCTACGACGCATCGCAGACAAACTCGCAACAATCGTCAATCAATCCAAAGCTGCCAACTATATTCGTCGTTGGAGATTCCACCGCCAATAACAACGCCAACGGTGGGCGCGGTTGGGGCGATCCATTCATCAGTCTTTTCGATGCGACAAAAGTCAACGTCTTGAATCGAGCTCGCGCAGGACGCAGCAGTCGCACCTTTATCACTCAGGGTCTTTGGGACAACGTCCTGAGCGAGATGAAACGCGGCGACATTGTTCTCATTCAGTTTGGTCACAACGACGGTGGAACAATCAACGACGCATCTCGCGCGCGCGGTTCCCTTCCCGGCACCGGTGAAGAAACGCAGGAGATCGACAACCTGCTCACGAAAGAACACGAGGTTGTGCACACCTACGGCTGGTACTTACGCAAGATGATCGCCGACACCAAAGCCAAAGGCGCGATTCCGATCGTTCTCTCGCTAACGATGCGAAACATCTGGAAGGATGGGCGCGTGGAACGGGGCTCTGGAAAGTTTGGGCAGTGGGCCTATGAAGTCGCGATGTCGCAG
>DASTVU010000337.1:0-3788 GCA_035758935.1 Pyrinomonadaceae bacterium
GTGAGGGCCAAGCCACGTTAACGTGGTGAGAAGTTCGCGGACCGGAGACGTTCCCTTTGTGCCGATCGCGAAACCGCCGTAGGTTTCGAGTGAAAGACGCTCGTCGCGATAGCGGATGTTGGTGATGGCGCGCACGACGAAGGGTGCGAATGCCACGTTGGGAGTTGGGTAAGAACGTAGTGCGGCAGCAGCCGCCGCAACAAGGTAGGCGTCGACGCCCGTGTCGAGATCTTCTAGAACGAATGGTAGAGCAGCGTCAGGCAATGAGTTGCGTGCAAGGGTGAGCATGACCCAACCTCGCATTCGCACGACGGTTGAAGCGCCGCGCTGATCGTAGAGTGGGTGATCTTCGCGGAGTAAGTCGAGCAGGTGGTCGGGAGAGAGTTGCTCGAGTTGTTCGCAGAAGTTGTCGTCTGTGAATTCGGTCATATGAGTTCGACCGAGGGCGGCCACGGAGGGCCGCCCCTACAGTACATTCCGAAATATTTGATTCTTCTATCAGTCGGGCGGCAAGGGTAACGAGCCCCGCGGAGCGTACTGTAGGGGCGGTCCTCCGTGGCCGCCCTCGGTTTAATTACCCGATTTATTTCTCGCCACCGTAGCGGGTCATGAAGCGCTTCGCGGACTTTTTGACCTTTGCGGACTTACCCTTCCCGAGTTCGTCGACACGGTTCAACAACGTCTGATCCTTCGCCACGGCTTTTTCGTCGCCGAACTGTTCCAGCGCCGTTAACGCCGTTGCCTGGATGTCGTCGTACTCGTTTTTGTCCATCAACAACTCGCGCGCCTGCTCCTGAAATCGTTTCGGTTTAACTGTCTGCAATGCGGCCGCGGACATTTGCCGGATGTCGCGATCCTCTTCCTTGTCGCGCAGCAACTTCTCGAATACAGGTGCTGAACTCGCATCCGCCGAAAGCAGCCGGAGCGCCTCACGCTTCGCTTCAGGATTTGGCGGCTTGTTTACGATCTCACGCGCCACCGGATACGCTTCTGCGTGCACATCGTAACTGAGGAGTTGCAGCGCCTTCTCAGGTGGCACCAGAGCTTTGCTCACGTCCTGCAGTCCATCGAGCAGTCGCTTCTGAACATAGGCATCCTTCTCACGTGCAAGAATTCCCAACACACGTTGACGCAACTCGGCGTCCGGGTCGTCCACTAACTCACGTAGCGTTGCGAAATAGTCTTCACGATACGGTTCAAACTCGATCACACTAAAGGTTGCAGCCTGGAGCGACTGGAGTGCTGCAAGACGAACCTTTATCGGTTGCTCTCGATCGCGAAGAACGTTCAGCGCCGCCTGCAGACTCTGATCCGACTCGATCGTGGCAAGTGGTGCTTCCGCAAACGCCTTCGCGCGTTCCGCCGTGGACTTCTTCTCGTTCGTAGCCACAGCGAACGCGGCTCGCGGCGATCTCCTCGCCGGGCTCTTCTTCGCTGCCTTCTTCGCGGTCTTCTTTGCGGCAGCAGTTGTCTTCTTCGCTGCTTTACGCTTTTTCGTACTCATGATTTCGATCTCCTGGTGTAACGCACATTAGGAAAACGGGACATCGTCATAATCGAATCCCATACATGCAGCGGCGCTGATTTTGCCCTGAAAATCCAGCGAGTCGCGCACACGCGGGCTGTTGCCAGGCGCACTCACGATGGGCGATGGCGCCATCGTGCCACCGGGCGCCGTCGGCGGTCGCGGTGGTCCAGTGATGCCGTTCCAGGGCCACATCGTGTCAGGCAAGTTGTGCCCGATGGGCCAAGCCCCACTGTCGTACGACGCCGCCACAGCGGCATTGAAACGATTGTTTACCTGTTGCCACTTGGCCCACAGGCGATCGACGTTGCAGTGCAAAAGAAAGAAGAGCGGATCGCGAGCAGCAGTGCCGATGCTGGAAATGTAACCGCCGAAGCTCGTGTGTGCTGAGCCGTGTGGATTTCCTTCCATGGTGCGGAATTGCGGGTAGTTTATGCCGAGCGCGAGCGTTTGCGCTTCGGTGCGTACGCCAGTCGCATTGTTGGTATTGAAGAACGGGCGACGGTTGATTCCCGGCACGCCGTCTGTCACCCAGAACTGTAGTGGGTTCGATCCGTTGAAGAACACGGTGCCAAGGTTATCCGACTCGCCGAGATAATCGCGCTTGAAAAGGTTTGGCGACGGGCGATCGAAACGCCAGTAATGCAGTGCGACACTCGGATCGATTGCCTGCAACTCTCTTTCGAGATCGAGCAGATAAGCACGATGCCACGGCAAGAAACCGGGCGCGCCGTGTGCCTGCGGTGAGCTGACGTTTGTATGCATGTCGCGGAAATCAGAGAAACGGCCCAGCCCCTGGTTGTTGAGTTGGGCAAAAGCTGCGATGAAGCGGTCGCGTTCACCGGGAGTCAGGTTGTTGGCATTTTTTCTGATGCGAACTGTGCAAGGCGTAGTCCCGATCACCTGATTGCCGTTCCCGTGACGTGCCTGAATTTGCACGTCATTGAGATTGACGCTTGGGCGTCCGAATTGTCCGGCTGCAAAAAACTGGACCCAGTTTCCATTAACTGGAACACGCAGTTGCAACGTCGCGGCGAATGCGCCTGTGGTCCCTGCGCGAAAGACGACTGAGCCACCACTGGCTGTAGTACGCGCACTGACACGAATTGGGGGTTGACCCTGGCCTTGTGCACCGGCGGGATTTGTAATCCGGATACGACAGCGAGTCGGGGACCAGGTTAAGAATCGAGCGTTGGCATTCGGGCTATTATTTATTTGAATCTCAACGTCCATCTGAATCTCCTTCCAACGGAGTGAAAAAAGGTAAGTGTGAGTTAGCAGGGGGATTGCAAACGCGGGGGAGACTATACCCTCAACAACGTGTTGTCAATGAAGTTTTTAGCCACAGATAAACGCGGATTGAATCCGGATCGGTTTCTCTTTTTATCCGCGGTGATCGCCTTTTCTAATCCGTTTTATCTGTGGCCCAGATAGCGCCCAGGCCGGCGTCCCAGAGACGTTTATTAAAGGCTGGAATGTCCTGGTTCAGAAGCTCATTGCCGCGTGCTTTCAACGTGGCCCATTGTGCGTTTAATTCCTTGAGCCGATCGACTGATGGCTGATTCACGCGCGGGATGTCGCTCTCCGTTTGATTGATCAGAAACAGATAGTTTGCCGTGAACTTGTTTGGAAAGTTTTCAACGTCGTCGTAAGCCTTCGACTTTCGCTGTACCATGTCCTCGTCCCACGCTTTCATCTTCTTCAGCAACGCGTCGCCATCTTTTTTGAGCGCACTATACTTCTCATTCGAAGACAATGAGCCCAGCAACGACTCCAACTGTTTCTGTTTCTCGTAAAGATTGTTGACCATGCGATGCATTGTCGTCAGTTCAGTTTCCATGCCGAGCATCGTCCGGTGATAGTCGGTGTAGGTCTGCGCGTCGGTTGGATAGAGTGGATTGGTGAGGATTTCCGCTTCAGTTGTGACTGTTTGCCCACCCATTTTCAGCGTGACGCTGTAACGACCCGGTGGCGCTTTGTGTGCGGCGAAGCCTCCTTCGATCCTGACTCCCGGCACACCCACCATCGTTTGATAACGCAGATCCCAAACAAAGCGATTCAGGCCTTTGTTCTTTGACAACACCGGATCTGGTCTTGGACCAGCATCGTATCTGATAAATTTCTCATCAGCCTTTGAAGAAAAATTGCGAACAACGGTTCCGGAAGCGTCTTTGATCTCGAGGGAGATCTCGTCGCCCTTCTTCAACTCAGGCAGTTGATAGTAAAGAACAACCCCGGTCGCAGGATTAACTCCTCTGAACGT
>DASTVU010000338.1:0-8775 GCA_035758935.1 Pyrinomonadaceae bacterium
GGCCTGACACCGCTTTGCTCCGATCGCGCTGGATCGATAACAAAGCGGCGTCAGGCCGCCGCACTCCAAGGAGGCGCTCAATTCGATCGTCTTAACATTTCTTGACTGCATAAACCGGCCAACCGCATTAGAATGCAGTCCTCGATTTATGGAGATTCAAACCGCACAACCCTCCGAACACGTCCTGGTAATCGACGACGACGTCGAGCTTTGCAATCTCGTCTCACGTTTTCTCGTGCGTGAAGGTTTTCAGATTGATGCGGTTAACGGCGGGGCACAGGGTATCGAGAAGGCACTCTCGGGCGAATACGCCCTCGTGGTTCTCGACGTGATGATGCCGGAAATGAGCGGCTTCGACGTGCTGCGACGCATCCGCGCCGAATCGCCGATGCCGGTGCTGATGCTCACTGCTCGTGGTGACGCACTCGACCGGGTGCTTGGCCTCGAGATGGGCGCGGACGATTATCTCCCGAAACCGTTCAGTCCACCCGAGCTCGCTGCTCGCATCCGCGCGATTCTGAGACGCGCAAAACCCGGTCCTGCGTTAGCGCAGGGGGCAAATACGACCATCGCCGTTGGCGATATCGAACTGGATACCGGTTCGCGTGTGGTGCGTCACGGGCATCAACTGATTAATCTCACTACTGTCGAATTCGATCTGCTCGAAGTGTTGATGCGTGCGGCAGGTCAGGTCGTCAATCGCGAGAAACTCACGCGCGACATTCTTGGTCGTGACTTCTCCCCCTTTGATCGCAGCATCGACACGCACGTCTGCAACCTGCGCAAAAAGGTTGGACCACTGCCGGACGGTACCGATCGCATCAAGGGTGTTCGCGGCATCGGATATCTCTATGCGCTCCCGCATCGTCCTCGCCCCTGAACACAGATGCGAACTCTGTTTCTAAAAATCTTCTTCTGCTTTCTGGTGATCATCGTGCTCGTCGGTACGTCGCTGGAAACGTCGGCGCTGCTGGCGCGCTTTTATGAAGATCGCTGGCAAGCGACGCTGCACAGCATCATGCCGATGGAGGCAGAGAAAGCAGCAGTGATGTACGAAACAGAAGGACCGGAGAAGCTGCGCGCGTATCTCGATGAGCTGCAAAGCAGAAAGACGGTCAGGTTCTACTTCTTTGATGAAGACGGTAATGTACTGCTCGATCGCCCAGCGCCGCCGGTCGTGCAAGGGATCGCGAGGAACAAAGAAGGGCTGGAGAGAACAAGAGCCCAGGGACTCTCTGGAGTACGGGTTGAGCTTGGTATCGCGGTCAGGCAGGTCACTGGACCAAGTGGGCGAAAGTACAGTCTCGCTTTTCAGACGTCGCCGAGTCACCTGGTCCCGGTTTCAAAAGCGATTGGCGGACACCCATACTTACGGCTACTTGCAATCACCCTCGTCGCAGTGGGTTTGTGTTTTGCTTTGACACTCCACATCACACGACCTTTAGGCAAACTACGACAAGCGGCCAGTGACATCGCAGATGGGCGTCTAAAAACGCGAGTAAGACCCGCCATCGGCAGGAGACACGATGAGATCGCGTTACTGGGCGACGACTTCGATCGCATGGCGGAACAGATCGAACGACTCGTCACAGCTCAAAGAAACCTGCTCGGCGACGTTTCACACGAGCTTCGTTCGCCACTCGCTCGCCTGATCGTTGCCTTGAGTTTACTGAAGCAGGCGCAGAGCGACGAGGCCCCCGAGTATCAAGCTCGAATCGGTATCGAGGCAGAGCGACTCGACAAGTTGATCGGACAGCTCCTGACGTTGACGCGTATCGATAGTGGCGTTGACTCAACCCTGCGCGAGACGTTCGATCTCGCGAACCTGGTCCAGGAAGTGACCGCTGATGGTGACTTTGAAGCACGCGTGCAGAATCGAGGCCTACGATTTCTCGCGTCGGAGAGTTGTCCGATGACGGGTGTGGCGGAGTTGATTCGCAGCGCGGTGGAGAATGTAATTCGTAATGCCGTGCGACACACGGCAGCGGGAACGACGGTCGAGGTCACCATCGAGCGTAAAGAACCGTTTGCCTTGTTACGCGTACGAGATCATGGGCCGGGCGTGCCCGTTGAGATGCTCGATAAGATCTTTCTGCCATTTCACCGCAACGGCGACGGTGGTGGAGCGGGTCTGGGACTCGCGATCACAGACCGTGTCGTAAAGCTTCACAACGGTACAATCGAGGCTTACAACGCACGAGAAGGTGGACTCGTGATCGATATCCACCTTCCGTTGAACCACATTTGAGCTCGGTGCTTTGTACTTTGTTCTTTGTACGAAAAACCAAGCACTAAGCTCAAAGCACCAAGCACTCACTATTTGTACTCAACTCCAAGGTTCTCAAACAGGAACGCATAGATATCCCGCGTCTGCTCGATCGACTTCGTGGTATTGCTGGCGCTGTGTGCCGAGTTTACATCGATGCGAATGAGAATCGGGTTTGGACCACCCTGCGCCGCCTGCAATGCAGCCGCATACTTGAAGTTATGCGCGGGCACCACGCGGTCGTCGTGATCGGCGGTCGTGATCAGGGTCGACGGATACTTGGCTCCCGGCTTCACGTTGTGTATCGGCGAGTAAGCATATAGCGCCTTGAACTCCGCTTCATTGGCTTCGCTCGAACCGTAGTCCGAAATCCAGTTAGAACCGATCGTGAACTTGTGGAAGCGCAACATATCCATCACACCCGCCTGCTCAATCACCGCACGGAACAGCTCGGGACGTTGATTCGACACTGCGCCAACCAGCAGTCCACCGTTTGAGCCACCCTGAATTGCGAGCTTGCTCGACGATGTGTATTTGTTTTCGATCAGCCACTCAGCCGCGGCGATGAAGTCATCGAAAACGTTTTGCTTCTTGAGCTTCGTGCCGGCCTCGTGCCACTTCTCGCCATACTCGCCACCGCCGCGCAGGTTTGCCACCGCATAGACCACGCCCTGTTCGAGTAACGCCATGCGTAGCGAACTGAAAGACGGCGACTGGACGACGTTGAAACCGCCGTAGCCATACAACAGCGTCGGATTGTTACCGTCGAGCTTCAGTCCCTTCTTGTAGACAAGGAACATCGGAACGCGTGTGCCGTCTTTGCTCTTATAAAAGACCTGCTTCGTCTCAAAGTCATCAGACTTGAACCCCGGAATGTCGACAGTGCGGAAGACAGTCGATTTTTTGGTGGCGATGTCGTACTTGTAAATCGTCGGTGGAGAATTGAACGACGTGAAAGTGTAGAACACGTATTTGTCGTCATCTAAACCACCAAAGCCATTGGCTGATCCCACACCCGGCAACACGATTTCATTCTCGAGCTTGCCGTCGAGACTAAACACATATGCGCGCGTGGCCACGTCTTTACGCCACGAAGCGAAGAGCTTGCCACCGGCAGTGCCGACTCCCTGCAACGGCTCGCTTCTTTCCGGCAAAACATCCTTCCAGTTCTTTTCGTCAGGGTTCTTCGGATCGACGAGGATGACGCGACCGTTCGGCGCATTCTTGTCCGTGCGGATTAGAAACTTGTCGCCGACGTTATCGATAACACCAAAGCTGTCGTTGCCGATCTCTGCGACGACGGGAGAAAACTTGTCTTCGCCCTTGGAGAGATCTTTGTAGAAGACGGAATTTCCTTTTTTCCCTTTGCCCTGGTCCGAGACGCCGAGGATCACGAAGCGCTCATCTTCAGTGGTGCCTACACTCTGGAACCGTTGTGGATGTTCCTTGTCGTCATAAACCAATACGTCGGCTGATTGTGGTGTGCCGACCTTGTGAAAATAGGTAGTTCGGAATTCATTCTTGCTGCTGAGTTCTTTTCCCTTCTCCGGTTCGGGATAACGGCTGTAGTAAAAGCCATCCCCTTGCCACGAGGCGCCACTGAATTTCACCAACTTGATCTCATCAGAGAGCTTTTTGCGCGAGGCCACTTCCATAACATTGAGCGTTACCCAATCGGAGCCACCCTGCGAAATGCCGTAAGCAACATATTTGCCGTCTTTTGAAAGTGAGAATGCACTTAGAGTCGCAGTGCCGTCGGCTGAGAATTTGTTTGGATCGAGAAATTCTTCCGCTTTTCCGTTAACGCCTTGCTGGATGTAGTAAACGCTCTGATTCTGCAATCCGTCGTTCTTCGTGAAGAAGTAAGTATCACCACGTCGAAACGGCGCAGAGATACGCGGATAGTTGTAGAGCTGCGTCAAACGCGCTTTCAGTTTTTCGCGATACGGGATCGAGTCGAGGTAAGCGAAGGTGACTTTGTTTTGAGCAGTAACCCACGCTTTTGTCTCGGCGGAATTTTCGTCTTCAAGCCAGCGATATGGGTCGGCCACTTTGGTTCCGAAGTAATCGTCGACCTGATCGACTTTCTTACTTTCGGGATAGGCGATCTTTGAATGATCGGAAGACGAGCGGCTGACAGCCCCTGTCCCTGTGCCCGGCGCGACGCTTTGCGCGCTCGAATCCGTTAAAAATGGCGCGATTGCGGCCAGTGCCAGGACAGCAGCCACAAATAGAAAGGCAAAAAGACTTCGACTCTTATTCATGTTTCTTATCTCCGCAGGCAGGAATTTGGAGGGAAATCTTAATAAAAGATGGGGCTAAAGTCCATGTCAGGTAATAGCCACGGATGATACGGATCTAGTACAATCCGTTCGATGTCTAACCCAGTTGAATCTCGTGCTAATCTCTTCGCCGACTAATTTTTCCTTCCTTATTAACCGATTGTATTCGGCCTGACCTTGAAGGTTTTGGCGTTCTATTGGCCATCATGACAAGGGAGTCAAAAATGTCTACGAGCGTACTCGCACCCCCTAAGCGTCCCGAGATCAAGACCGCGCTGCCCGGTCCCAACGGCAAGAAAATCATCGATGCGGATGCCAGGTTTGTTACCCCTTCCTACCCGCGACCATCGTTCAAGCTCGTTGCCGAACGTGCCAGCGGCGTCTGGGTTGAAGACGTCGACGGGAATATATTTCTCGACTGCAATGCCGGCGTGGCCGTTTGTTCAACCGGACACTGCCATCCGGAAGTAGTTCGTGCTATTCAGGAACAAGCAGCACAACTGATTCACATGTGCGGTACTGACTATTACTACCGCCACATGCCGCAACTCGGCGAGAAGCTCGATGCGATCGTGCCCGTGCAATCGCCAACCAAAACTCACTTTGCAAACAGCGGCACTGAGGCAGTCGAAACCGCATTGAAACTCGCGATGCACGCGACGGGTAGAGAAAAGTTCATAGGTTTTTTCAACAGCTTTCACGGGCGAACACTGGGCTCGCTTTCTGTGACCTCGTCGAAGTCAGCGCAGCGAAATGGCTTTAAACGACAGGCGCTCGACGTGGTCCATGTGCCTTATCCAAACGAGTTTCGCAATCCATTCAGTGCCGCTGACTGCGGCGATGGCGGCGCGAGCCAGGGCGCACTCAACTGGATCGAGGAACGTTTGTTCAAGACGACCACGCCGCCTGAAGAAGTAGCAGCAATCGTAATTGAAGCATTTCAGGGCGAAGGCGGATACGTGCCTGCTCCGAAAGGTTTTCTAAAAGGGCTGCGTCGCATTTGTGACGAGCATGGGATCCTTCTGATCGTCGACGAGGTACAGTCGGGAATGGGTCGCACGGGCAAGATGTTTGCGTGCGAGCATTATGATGTTAAGCCTGACATTGTTTGCATTGCGAAAGGTATCGGTTCGGGTTTGCCGATCGGCGCGTGTGTTGCGCGTGCGGACCTGATGGATTGGAAACCCGGTGCACATGCATCGACGTTCGGCGGCAATCCGGTTTGCATTGCGGCTGCATTGAAGACCATCGAGCTGCTCGAAGGCGGGTTGGTACAGAATGCCGCGGAAGTCGGCGCACACCTGAAGGCAGGATTGGAAAAACTGCAGGAGAAGTTCGATTGCATCGGCGACGTGCGTGGCATGGGGTTGATGCTTGGGGTGGAGTTTGTTACTGACAAAGCGACGTTAAAGGCCGATCCGGAGTTGCGTGATCGGATTGAGATGGCATGCTTCGAGCGTGGACTTATCATCCTCGGCGCAGGGACAAGCACGATCCGCTGGTCACCGCCGTTGATACTCACGAAAGAGAACGTCGACGTCGCACTCGAGATCTTCGACGAAGCCATATCCGCGTCAATCTAATACAGGCCACGGATAACACGGATCTATTTACGGATCCGTGTCATCCGTGGCTAAGTTTTTCTGAGATTTCGTGCATTCGGATTCTCAAATAATCCTCATTCACGGTCGTAACACGTCCATCACGAAAAACTTCGCGCCCGGCAACTACTGTCAGGATCACATCTCTGCCTGATGAAGCAAAGATCAAGGTGGCGATCGGATCGTAACTCGGAAGTTGATGGACACCAGTTAGTGATACAGCCGTAAGATCCGCCTGGCTGCCTTCGCTCAGTTGTCCGGTCGATGCTTCCAGCGCAGACGTAGCGCTAACGGGCGCGCCACTCGATCGCGACAACAGTGTTGCGAAACGCGCTTCTTCCAGAATGTCACACGTATTGTTGCTTGCGACTGAGTCACTTCCTAATCCAACCGACACTCCAGCCGCGATTAATTTGGCAAATGGGGCGCGCCCGTGACCTAGCTTCGCGTTCGACTTAGGACAGTGTGCGACCTTCGCACCGGAACTTCGAAGTGTCTCGATATCTTCGTCGTCAACTCGAATGCAGTGCGCAAGCAACGGACGAGTTTCAAGTATGCCCACCTGCTTCAAATACTGAATCGTCGAAACACCGGGCGCTTTCCACTCGATCTCGCGCCGCGCCAAACCTTCGGCAAACACGCCACAGCCTTCACGCACGAACAACGCTTCCGCTTCTGATTCAGCGGCATGCATCATCAGTGGCAAGCCCTCCGAGTTAGCGAGATCTGCAATTAATTCCAGTTGCGGCCCGCAGACTGTGTAAGGCGCATGCGGCGAAACACCAGCACGCACGATCTCGGACTCAATACTTCGCAGGTCTTGTAACTTAGCTTTGAGCTTCTCAAAGTTGTCAGTAACCAATCGTGGATCTGGGCCGAAGGATTCCTGATAAACGACACCGCGCAACCCGACGTCCTGCAGTGCACGCATGCTCATCATCGCCGAGTCGCTCGCATCATCAACACGCGTGATTCCCGCACGCACTGCTTCGCACGCACCCCAGGTTGCCGAAACACGAATGTCATCGGGCGTCAGCCGTTCGAGTCTGGCGATTGTTAACTTCCTGAGCCACGCAAAAAAGTCACGCTCCTCGTTTTCGAGGTAGCCGCGCATCGCGGTGAGTTCCAGATGTGTGTGTGAGTTAACAAGCCCCGGAAGGATAATCGCTTCGCCGAGAGATTCAATCTTAAACTCGGGAAACCTCCCAACGATCTCACGCTGACTGCCGACGCCAACTATAAGTCCATCTTCAACGGCGACGGCGGCATTCTCGATCGGGGCAGCCGAAACGGGAACGACCCAACGCGCCGTATAGACAGTGCTCATTTTGCGGTTGAAGGCTCCTGCAGCGCGGCGCTCGAGCTCTTCGCGCTCTTGAGCTGTCGGTAACGTTGCATGATGGAAATCACGTACGCGCGAGTTGAGGGAATGTCTATTCGGTTGATAAATTCCACGCCCGACTGAGTGTTTCCTGGCTGGTTGGGACGACTCCACTCGACTGCACGACTTGGTCCGGCGTTGTAGGCGGCCACCATCCGGGTTTCCGCCTCAGGCGCGTCCTGAAACTGCTCGTAGATCTTTTCGAGATACCAGCAACCGATTTGAATGTTTCGTTCGGGATCGCGCAATAGGGCTTGTGGATCACTCGCCATCTGGGCTTGAAGTTCGCGCATGCCCGTTTCGTTGGCCCATTCACGGCCGACAGTCGGAGTCACTTGCATCAGACCGATTTCACCGTCTTTGCCGATTTTCCACGGACTGAAGTAAGTCTCTTCGTAAATGATGCTCCAAACCAGATCGGGATCGACGCGGTAGATGGATGCTTGCCGTGAAATTAAGGCGTCGAAACGGTGGGTCCAATAACTATTGAAAGCGTAGGCAGCAAGCAGCAGTATGAGGATTAGAAGGATAACAGCAACAACGCGCTTCATAACATTGCCGATTGCCAATTGCCGATTTCCGATTTGTCTGATTTATAAAAATCGGCAATCGGCAATTGGCAATCGGCAATAAACACTAGTTTCTTCTCCTTAGTCCGGACCAAAAGCTCGCGCGCGGAACGGTGTAATCGATTCCTTCATAGCGCGAACGCAGAGCGTGTTCGTCCAGCACGTGACCCTGAAGCCAGACTTCCGCATCAAGGGTGGCGCCAACTGCCAGCGATCCTCGAAGCGCACGACGGTTGACCAGCACTTCCAGTTTGATGCGTTCCAGATCGAGATGAATCCAGAAAAGCTCGCCTCCGGAAAGCGGATTCCTCAAAGGCTTGAAGGCTATGATTCGTCCCGAGAGGCTCCAGTCGTTTTCGTGCGCAGCTCGAGCGGGCGCGGTTTTTTCGAGTGGCACCCAACGGGTCTTGCCTTTGCTGCGACGCACACGTGCGCGATAAGCGAGACCGCAAAGCCCGATGTGCAACTCCTGCGCGCCAAATCCCGTTGGACCAACCTCAGTCAAATTCTGTAACTCGAAAAGAACTTCGCAGTCAGTTCCTTCGCGATAACCGTGGATCACGGCTTCGCCTTCTTCGTCGTATTCCGTTAACGCCCACGGCGCAATCGTCTGAATGTAACGAGCACGAAATCCGGGACGGCAATCCGCGTAGAACAGGTCACCGCTGCCTGACTC
>DASTVU010000339.1:0-2449 GCA_035758935.1 Pyrinomonadaceae bacterium
GTTTGTTGAGACAACTGTGAAATCCCAGTAAGCCCCGTCCAGATTCGGTTTCAGACGCCAGAGCAACAACGGATCGCCTTCGAAGATCGCAGACTGCTGCGGATTCGCAACCTGCATCTTCTGTTGCGGTGTGTTGACGAACAGATCAAGACTCTCGACGCGAGTAAATGCGACCCGTGTGATCAGTTCAACCGACAATAGGAGCAGGAGAAATACGACGTAGATAATTGCGAAGTAGAGCAGGCGCCGTCGGAGCGGAATGTTATTTGTGGTGACCGTTTGACCTTGCAAGGTAGTCATGCAGAAACCGACCGGTGTACGACTCAGGAATGTTCATGATCTCTTCGGGCGTGCCGATTCCGACTACGTAACCACCGGCATCGCCACCTTCCGCCCCGAGGTCGATGACGTGATCGGCTGTCTTAATCACGTCGAGATTATGTTCGATTACCAGCAGAGAGCCACCCGCGTCAATGAGTGCACGAAACGCGGCGAGCAGTTTGTTGATGTCGTCGAAATGCAGTCCGGTGGTTGGTTCGTCAAAAATATAGAGCGTTTTGGCGCCGGTTCTCTTTAACAAATGGGCCGCGAGTTTGATGCGTTGTGCTTCACCGCCGGAGAGAGTCGTCGCTGATTGGCCCAGACGCAGGTAACCAAGTCCGACGTCGTCCAGGACCCGCAAACGGTTCGTGATCTTCGGCACTTCGCGAAAGAACGTGATCGCCTCGCGCACAGTCATGCTGAGCACTTCGTGTACGTTCTTGCCGCGGTATCTAATGTCGAGAATCTGCTGTTTGAAGCGTGTACCTTTACATTCTTCGCAGACCAGTTCCACATCCGCGAGGAACTGCATCTCGACCGTGACGGTGCCGTCGCCCTGACAGACTTCACAACGCCCGCCCGGAAGGTTGAAAGAAAAGTGCGACGGATCAAAACCGCGTGCTTGTGCTTCGCGCGTCAAAGAAAAGACTTCACGAATCGCGTCGTACACTTTGATATACGTGACCGGATTCGAGCGTGGTGTACGACCAATAGGTGACTGGTCGACCAGGATAACGTCGTCGATAAAAATCCCGCCTTCGAGTTTCTGAAACGCGCCGACGTGACCCTGCCACTCGCCGCGCTGCTTCTTTAGACCCGCATAAAGACAATCGTGAATCAGCGTCGACTTTCCTGAGCCACTCACGCCCGTCACGCAGACGAGCATATCGAGCGGAATCTCGACGTCAATCGATTTGAGATTATGTTCGGCTGCGCCCTGAATGGTGATGCGGCGTTTCTGGATCGCGCGGCGTTGTCGTGGTTCCTTGATCTCTGCATCGCCGCGCAGGTAGCGGGCCGTGAGCGATGTTTCATCTGCAAGCAGACCTTTAAAGTCGCCTTCATACATCACGCGGCCGCCGAGTTCGCCCGCGGCAGGACCAATGTCGAGAATGTGATCCGCCGATCGCATCATCTCGGCATCGTGTTCGACCACGAGCACGGTGTTGCCGATGTCACGCAGGTTCTTGAGCAGACGGATGAGCCGATCGTTGTCGCGAGGATGCAGGCCGATTGATGGTTCGTCGAGCACGTACAGCGCGCCAACAAGCGAAGACCCGAGATTCGTTGCGAGTTGGATACGCTGTGCTTCGCCGCCGGAAAGTGTTGAAGCGAGACGATCCAACGTCAGGTAATCGAGTCCTACTTCAACCAGAAAGCGCAGTCGCCGGCGCACTTCGAAGAGTATTCGTTCGGCAATTGCGGTCTGTTCAGTTGAAAGATCGAGCGAATCGAAAAACTCTGCGGCGTCCTTGATTGAAAGCGAGCACGTTTCCGGCAAAGTTCGTCCACCGACTTTCACGTCGCGTGCTTCCTGTCGCAGCCTGCCGCCACCGCAATCGGGACATAACGTGTAGCCACGATATTTCGAAAGAAAGACACGAACGTGAAGCTTGTACTTCTTCGTTTCCATCCAATCGAAGAAGCCACGCACGCCACCCCACTCGCTACGACCTTCAATGACAGCCTGTTGTTCCGATTTTGAAAGCTGATTGAACGGAACGGTCATCGAGATCTTTTCCGAGCGGCAAAACTGCTTCAGCTCCTGAAACGCCCATTCGTGTTGTGGCTTGGTCCAGGGTTCAATCGCGCCGTCTTTTAACGACAACCCGGGGTTTGGAATGACGAGATCGAGATCGAGCCCGATCGTGTTTCCAAATCCCTGGCACGTCGGACAGGCGCCGTATGGGTTGTTGAAACTGAAGAGTCGCGGTTCCGGAGTCGCGTAGACCGTGTGGTCGTATTTGCATTCAAAGCGTTCGGAAAACCACAGCTGCTTTGCTTCGGCGTCGGCACTCCGAATCAGAGCCGTGCCATGACCTTCCTGAAAACAGATCTCGAGTGAATCTACGAGACGTTGGCGCACATCAGGCCGCGCGGTCAGACGATCGACGAGTACAAAGACGTC
>DASTVU010000340.1:0-3690 GCA_035758935.1 Pyrinomonadaceae bacterium
GAACACGATTTAAACCACGGGCGGCCACGGAGGGCCGCCCCTACAGTACGTTCCGCAGGGCTCTATTTCCAGCATCGATTCCGTACACATTACTTTCGAGTCTGTTTCGCAACAAAATAGCTAAATCTCTCAAAGAGCAACTCTTACCTCCTTCGAACCCTCGTAACCCTCGTATGGAACGATGCTTGCCAACCGTTTGCGTGGGCATGCTCTCCCGAAGTCAGAATTGTTAACAAGGTCAGCAGCGCGAAGGTGTGTCTGTTGGCTCTTAAAGAATTTGAAAATTAAGTGATCCCTAAATAATCATGTCAACAGTCGTCAAAACACGAGTTCATGAATTCCCCAGGCCCGCAGAGATCGGGGCCGTCCCTTCGAAGTCTCAGTTTTTCTTTAACCGCGAGTTGAGTCTGCTTGAATTCCACGCCAGAGTTTTGGAAGAAGCACTCGACGACCGCAATCCACTGCTGGAACGGCTCAAGTTCTTGGCGATCTTCTCTTCGAACCTCGACGAGTTTTTTATGATTCGCGTTTCCGGTCTGAAAGAGGAGCTCGAAGACGCCAATGTGGTCTCGCCTGACGGCCTGACTCCGCGAGAGCAACTGGCGAAGACGCGCGAACGAGTAGTTGCGCTCATCAACGAGCAGGCACGATGCTTACGCGAAGAGATACTGCCGCAACTGAAGGATGCCGGGATTTCGTTGATTACTTACGATTCTCTGTCACGCCATGAAAAAGAAAGTCTCAAAGACTACTTCATGGAGAAGGTGTATCCCATTCTAACCCCGCTGGCAGTCGATCCAAGTCATCCGTTTCCTTACATCTCGCCGTTGAGCGTGAACATTGGCCTGATGGTCCACGCACCGAGAGAGGTGAGGCTTATCGGGCACCGGAAAGACGCTGACTCGCGTTTTGTGCGCATCAAGGTGCCGTCGGTTGTGCCGCGACTGGTACAGGTTGGCTCTTCGAAAACTCGCTTCGTATTACTCGAAGAGATCATAGAGGCGAATATCCAAGCGCTCTTTCCGGGCATGGATCCCGGTCCATGTCATCGTTTTCGAGTAACACGCGATGCGGACATTGAGATCAGGGAAGAAGAAGCTGAAGATCTACTCAGCAAGATCCAGGAAGAACTTCGTCGCAGAAGATTCGGCGCACCTGTGCGTCTGGAAATCTCTCCGGACATGCCTGCTGACATGATCGAGTATCTGACTTCATCACTAGGCCTGGAAGCCGACGATGTTTACGTTTTTGATGGACCATTGCACATTCAGGATCTGACGTCGCTCTGTGATTGCGATCGCCCTGATTTACTAGACGTTCCTTTCACGCCGGCAATGCCCACCTGGTTTGAGAGCTACGACAATATCTTCGAAGCTATCAAAGAGCGCGACCGCCTGCTGCATCACCCGTACGATTCTTACGACTGTGTAACCGGCTTCATCAATCAGGCAGTCGAGGATCCGGACGTCGTGGCAATCAAGATTTGTCTATATCGCACTGGTCCTGAGTCACCAATTCCGCCGGCACTCATTCGCGCCGCCGAGCAGGGAAAACAAGTAACCACACTCATCGAACTGAAAGCACGCTTCGACGAGGAACACAATATCGAATGGGCGCGCAAACTGGACGAGGCAGGTGTACACGTCGTCTACGGAATTCTGGGTCTGAAAACTCACGGCAAGCTGACGCTCGTGATCAGACGCGAAGGCGACGCGTTGAAGCGTTACGTTCACATAGCATCAGGCAACTACAATCCGACGACGTCGTGTACCTACACGGATCTCGGCATGTTTACCGTCAACGATGCGATTGGCCGCGACGCAACTGAACTCTTCAACTATCTCACCGGCTTTTCTGAGCAAACAGATTATCGAAAGCTCATGGTGGCGCCTGTCGATCTGCGCGAAAAACTTAATGCCCTGTTTGATCGCGAGATCGAACATCAGCGCGCAGGCAGACCAGCACACATCGTCGCGAAGTTCAATCGTCTTGCGGATCTTCAGATCATTGAGAAGCTTTACGAAGTTTCGCGCGCAGGTGTGCAAGTCGATCTGATCGTTAGAGGAATTTGTATGTTGCGCCCTGGAATTCCGGGTCTGTCGGAAAACATCAGAGTACGAAGCGTTGTCGGTCGTTTCCTCGAGCACAGCCGTGTGTTCTGGTTCTCGAATGGAGGCGACGATCAGGTTTACATCGGTAGTGCCGACTGGATGTCACGAAATCTCAAAAACCGGATTGAAGTCGTTGCTCCGGTTACCGAACCGCGTGCCATGCGTTATTTGCGCGATGTGTTGCTTGACAAGTATCTGAGCGACAACACGAAGGCACGTGAGTTACAGCCCGACGGCAGGTACGTGCCCATTGAGAAAGGCTCGGAGTCTTTCAATAGTCAGGCATATTTCATGGATCGTCCAGGTATTGATTAGGCAGGATGAACAAGAAATTGTTCATCCCGCCAGGTCGCGTTCCCTCCTCTGCTTCCCCTGTTTGCCCCCGCCTTTAGTCTTTATTCGCGGAGATTGCTATGAACACCATGAAGAGGCTGCGAACGCTTGTTGTCGTCGCGCTCATATTGACTGTTGCTTCCATTGATACCGGTTTCGCCAAACCAAAAAAGAAAAAAGAAGCATTAACTGGAACACCAATTCTCTGGCAGCGTCCCGACAATATTTCATCACGAGATCTCTTTCTCGGGCCGGGTGGCGAAGCAATGCGTCCGGATCTGCGTCGCATCACTTTTATCAAAGAAGAAAAAGGCGGGTATTCAAAGAAGTATCGCGTGCGCGACGCTTCGGGTCGTGAGTGGGTAGTAAAGATCGGCAAAGAAGCACAGTCGGAAACTTCAGCAATCAGATTGCTCTGGGGTGTCGGTTACTACACCGAGGTCAACTATCTCGCGCCACGTGTAACCATTCCTGGAAAAGGAACGTTCACAAACGTCAGGTTTGAAGCACGTCCCGATCAATGGGAGCGAGGGGGCGAGTGGAAATGGAAAAGCAATCCGTTCAGCCGCACTTCGGAGTTGCAGGGTCTGAAGATCATGATGGCAATGATCAACAACTGGGATCTGAAAGACTCCAACAATGTAATCATCAAAAGTCGCGGCAGTAACAAACTTTATTACGTCATCAGCGATCTTGGTGCGACGTTTGGACACGCGAGCACCACTCCAATCTTTTGGCGACTGACCAGAAGCCGCAACCATCCGGTTAACTACGCGAAGTCAAACTTCTTCGAGAAGGTGAAGGGCGATCGCGTCGTGCTGCACTTCGGAGGCAAGAATCGCGGCATCATGAAAGACCTCACCGTACAGGATGCGCAGTGGATTGCCAGCCTCCTTTCACAACTGAGTGACGGCCAGATTCGCGACGCTTTTCGTGCGGCCAATTACAGTCCGTCTCAAGTCAGCCTACTTGCGAGCGAGGTACGTGAGCGCACGAATGAATTGCTTAGCTTGAGTCCGAGTCCGCGGATTGGACGAGGCGAATAAACGCCATGGCGAATCAAAGACGAAAAGAAGTATTAACATTAATAGTCGTTTTCGCTGGAGTGGTTTTACTGAGCGCGCTGGTTGTCTACTTTGTTGGCGGCGGCCGGCGCGCGACTCCGGAAACAGTTAGACAAGGCCCGACTCCCGATGCGGTTTTAGGACAACCCGAGACGCGCACATCTCCAACTCCGGCTCCGACC
>DASTVU010000341.1:0-19129 GCA_035758935.1 Pyrinomonadaceae bacterium
CCTCTTGAAGCCTTTCGACGACGAGCGATTTGCGGGCGCACTGGAGCGCGCGAAGTCGCAGATCGCAGCGAGTGAGATCGACAAGTTGAGCCAGAGACTTCTGGCGTTGCTGGAAGACCGCAAAAGTGAACGCAAGGGTACTGACGAGCAGCAGCGTTATCTGACGAGGTTGATGATCAAGACGTCAAATCGGATGATGCTGTTGAAAGTTAACGAGATCGATTTCATCGAAGCAGACGGGAATTACGCGAAGTTGCACGCCGGGCGTAAAATGCATCTGCTGCGCGAAAAGATGAATGATCTGGAGGGACGGCTCGATCCGGCGAAGTTCGTCCGCATCCATCGTTCGATCATCGTGAATCTCGATCGCATCAGGGAGATGCAGCCACACTTCAACGGCGACTACATCGTCGTACTTGATGACGGCAGACAACTGCGACTAAGTCGTAGTCGTCGCGAGAATCTGGAAGCAAGACTAAAATTCAGCCACGGATGAACACGGATTTTCACTGATAAAAATAATCCGTGTTCATCCGTGTAAATCCGTGGCTTAACTATTGTTTGTCTTCCGAGGTTCGGTACTTCTCTTTTTCCTTCTCACGCTGCAAGTAGGGGATTCCTTTTTCCATCCACTCCGGAGCGGGTGCGCCTTTCAGGAAGTGATCGAAGAA
Organism: Pyrinomonadaceae bacterium; assembly: GCA_035758935.1. Classification (GTDB taxonomy): domain Bacteria; phylum Acidobacteriota; class Blastocatellia; order Pyrinomonadales; family Pyrinomonadaceae; genus PSRF01. The sequence continues at coordinate 672 of DASTVU010000341.1, forward strand.
TTCCTGGAGACGTCGTGTGTAATCTTTTTGGTTGATGCGCTTTCGAAGACCGTGCTTCTCGCCGTTGTAGGTGAACATGTACGCTTCCTTGCCCAAACGGCGTAGCGCGAGGAAGTACTCGATTCCCTGGTACCATGGCACCGCATCGTCTTCGTCGTTGTGAATCATCAGGAGAGGCGTCTCAACTCGATCAGCACGGAAAATCGGTGAGTTGTCGAGGAAGCGCAACGGATAGTCCCAAAGGCTGCCGCCGATACGCGATTGCGAGCGTTCATACTGAAACTGCCGCGGCAGGCCTGTTCCCCAACGAATGCCGCTGTAAGCGCTCGTCATATTTGCGACGAGTGCACCCGGGGCTGCGGCTTTGAAGCGATTGGTTTGCGTCACCATGTACGCGATCTGATAGCCACCCCAACTGTGTCCCTGGATGCCGATCGCTTTCTCGTTTACGTAGCCGCGATCGACCACGGCCTGAATTCCCGGCAACACACACTTCAACGCGCTGCTACCCGGATAACCGATCGTGTAGACGATGTCAGGCATGTAGACGAGATAGCCATTGCTGACGTAGTAGGTCGGATTGATCGACGTTCCCGGCGCGGGATTGCGGAAAGCGTGCAAACCCTGCGAGAGCTTCTCGTAAATGTAGACGATCATCGGGTACTTCTTTTTCGGATCGAAGTTATCCGGTTTGAGAAGCAGACCCTTGAGGGGCACGCCGTCTGTATTTTTGAAACTCACCAGCTCGCCGGTCCCCCAGTTGTAAGCCGCGCGTTGCGCGTCGCCATTACTGACGCGTTTCAGCTCCCTGAAAGTGCTGTTCGTGACCCAGATATCGGGAAACTGATCGAACCGTGACGCAGTCATGATCAGCACGTCAGCATCCTTTGCCTTCGCGGGGTTGTTGAAATCCTTCGCCGCCATCAGGAGTTTCAGTGGCTGCGCGGTGCTGTTGACCCTGTCGCGATAGTATCCGGACTCACGCGTCTCCTGGTTCTCGGCCGAGAGCAGCATTGGTTTGTCGGGATCGATCGAACGCTCTCGTGGATCGAGGCGTATGTAGCGCAGCGTTGTTGATTCCTTGCGGCCCACACCCTCGGTAAAATTTCGTGCGTGGCTGCCATCCGGCTTGATTTGCCAGATGTCGTAACGATCGTAAATCAGAACGTCCGCATCGTCTTTGGTCCACCCCGCGATCCCATACGAACCCGGTGTTGAAGGTGTGTCGTTCTCTTCGTTGTAGAACTTGACGGAGATGTCTTTGGTCAGATTTGTAGTGGTGCCATCGGCGACGGAATAGGAATACCAGTCTTTGCCGTCGAAGTAGATCGCGTACTTTGCACTGGGTGATAGAGAAACGTTACCGCGCTGTTTTGTTAGGATTGGTTTACGCGATCCGTCTGCGGTGTTGATGAGGTAATAGTCAGTGAAACCCGGATCGTAGTCAGACATGGTCCGGTATTTACGATTGTCAGTGCCGATGGCGTAACTGCCGTCATTCGAAGGCGAGATGTTTTCCATCGATTCGTCTGCGAGTTGGACGAATTTCTTCGTCTGCAGATCGTAAACGGCGCGGTACGAGCGATTGCGATCCTGCTCGGCGCGAATTCGCTGAATCGGCTGCACGTAATCGTCTTTCCAGTGCCACAGATCGACGAGCACCTTTTCATCAGCCGGAATCTCCTCGTCGGGATTCTTCTCGGGCTCAGGTGGCGGCGCGGTGCCGAGGAAAAGATGACTGCCGTCGAGCGAGAAACTCAGGTTCGCGCGCTCACTGACGACATATTCTTTCCGGAAGCTCGGCGAACTAACAGAAACAACTTCGGTGGCTTGCGGATCTTTGCGGTTCCAGTGGTAGACACGAAACTTCGGTTGTTTTGCGTCGGCGTCTTCCTTATCGCTGGTGAAAGCGAGCTGCGTGTTTTCTTCATCCCAGGTGAGGCGTTGATATTTTCCTTTACCGCTGAGAAGTGTGACCGGTTCGCTGTCGCTGTCGGTCGCCACGGCATAAACACCATTAGCCTCTTCCTTACGCGCGGAGGTTGTGAAAACGAGTGTCTTTGCGTCTCGGCTGATAGTGAAGTCGAGCACGTCGTTAAACTTTCGTTCGTTTGCTGTCGTTGTGTTACGCAGCACGAGTTCCGTGCCGTATTCCTTTTTCTTTCCACGAGCGGAAGAGCCACGTTGCGTTGCGGGAGCCGTTGGCGCCGGTGTGGCTGCTGGAGTAGTAGCTTCGCCAGACGGAGACGATTCCGGTTTCGGTGGTCCACTAGGTTTCTCTTCCGGCTTGCCTTCCAACAAGTAAGCAAAATAACCCGAACCATCTTCCGGAACGCGGAAGTTCTTGACCCGTTCAACACGTGTCACCGTGCCGTTTGAAAGATCCATGATGCCGAGACCGTTCTTGGGCATCTCTTCCGGTTTCTTTTTGTCCTTCTTAGCTTTGGTTATCTCGGCTTTCGTTGGTTCAGTGCCGAAGATCACGAAACGAGAGTCTGCCGTAAAAACCGGCCGCAGCAAACGCGCCTGCTCCGCCTGAAACTCAGCGATGTTTGTTCCCGGATCGTCAGGAGGCGGCACAGGCGGACGATATCCGCGTGGTGCGCGCCAGTCGACGCCGGTGGCGATATTGCGCACAACAATCTCACCGTCGCCATCTTGCGGCACGTATGCATACGCCACAAACTTGCCATCGCGGGAAATTTGTTGGGCTGAGATCGAGCGCCACGAATCATAGTCCTGATGAGTGAGTGGACGCTTTGCAGTTGCGGGCGCGGCTTGCTGCGCAACGGCCATAGTTGTAAGCAAGGCCACAGTGCAAAGCAATGCGACAGTTCGCTGGAGCTTCATGGGGTTACCTCACAACTTGTAGGGATACAAATAAAACGCGGATGACGCAGATCAGAACAGATCTGCGTTATCCGCGTCAATCAGGGACAACTGATTTTCAGAAGAACAGCGAGTACAGCAATCGGTTTGGTGAACCGGTACCGGCGTTAGTCACAACATTCGTCGTCGCGTTGTTGACGATCGCGTTGCGGATGGTAGTTGACGAAGCTGACGGGTTTGCTTGTTTGTAAAGCGCTGCCACCCCCGCGACGTGTGGTGAAGCCATTGAAGTTCCACTCAACGTTGCTGTGGCGGTGTCAGAGCTGAACCACGATGACAGGATTCCCGAACCCGGCGCGAATAGGTCCAGACACGTGCCGAAATTGGAGAATGACGAGCGTGCATCAGTCGTTGTGGTCGAGCCGACGGTGATCGCGTTGGCTGCTCGTGCTGGTGACGAGTTGCACGCATTCGTGTTGCTGTTACCAGCAGCGACTGCGATCGTCACATTCGCGTTGTGGAGGTTGTTTACAGCGGTGTCGAGCGCACTCGAGATCCCGCCGCCGAGACTCATGTTGGCTACGGCCGGGGCGATGTGATTGTTTCTCACCCAGTCAACGCCCGCAATCACGCCCGAGTTCGAACCGGAACCGGAACAGTTCAGCACGCGCACGCCGCGCAGCATGACACTCTTCGCGACACCATAGGTCGAACCACCGACGGTGCCGGCGACGTGAGTGCCGTGTCCGTTGCAGTCTTGTCCGTTGCCGCCGAAAGCGTCAAAAACGTTTGAGGCACGTCCACCGAACTGACTGTGGGTGGTACGAATACCGGTGTCGATGATGTATGCGCGAACGCCGGATCCCGTCCAGTTAAAGGTGTAGATGGCATTCAAAGGCCGGTTGCGCTGGTCGATGCGATCCAGACCCCAGGGCGGATTGCTTTGTGTTGCATCGGCAGTCACAACGCCATCTTCTTCAACAAAAAGGACGCGGTAATCGTTGCTGAGTGCCTCAGCTTCTTCCGGCGTCATCTCCACCGCAAAGCCATTGATCGCGTGTTGATACACGTGTTTGAGTTGACCTTTGTGCATGGCAGCCATTTCCGCCGCGATATAGGGGGCTATCGAGAACTTGCCTTTTTCGCCCACCCAGTTGTCGTCAAGCACTACGATGTAATTGTTTTCGATCTTATTTGCGTTTTTGCGCATCTTGTCTTTTCGGCCCTGGCTGCTCGCCGTTGGAGACGAAATGAACACAGCGGCGCAAAGGCCGGCAAAAATAAGTAACGCACAAACTTTCTTCATACTCTTTTCCTCCAGTAAGTAAGGTTGGTGGGGGTGTGGGCGCCGCCCGCAACGGCCGCAAGAACGAGCGGGAAGGACAACATCGCTGAATTGATAAATGCGAAGTGCATAGATAACCGTACTTACCTGGGAGGTGAAAACGTATGAACCCGAGAGTTTTTGACTTCTCTTTTAGGAGTTGTGTCTGGGACGAGAGGCGACGCAGTATGGCATTAAAGTTTTTAATCCGCAAGAGAAAGATTTGTTATACAGAAGTCATCGGATTTTCGGGATTTACAAGAGGGGCGGGAATCCTGTAAATGTTTTGAATTCTGAAATCCTGTCTAAAAATTGAATGAGCAAACAGATCGGTCTCCCCAAAACCCTGCTGTTGTGGACAGCTTTACTAAGCCTTGTCTTCGCGTCGACCGTACGCGCGCAAAATGGCGGACTGGCTGAATCTTCGCTGTTGAGTTGGATTAGTCTCGACGCTCCACCAGGTCGGGAGCACCTCGCCACAGATGCAATTCTGCGATCGATGCCCGGTTGGAAACGTGACGACCTCGGCAATCTGATCCTCCGCAAAGGCAGCGGGACTCCGCGACGCGTGATCGCTTGTGCTTTAGATCGGCCAGGCTTTGCGGTAACCGAAATCACCGATGATGGCTACCTGCGTCTACGTGAAGCAGGCGCAGGCCGCCAGCATCCGCTCTGGATTCAGTTTCACGAAGGACAGCGAATCAAAGTTCTCACGCGTACCGGAGTTGTTCCGGGAGTTGTCATCGTTAAGAGCACTCACCTGCAACGCGGTAGAGTTGCGAATGCGCCGCTTACGACTCTCGATGATTTATGGGTTGATGTTGGCGCTGCTTCCAGGGCCGAAGTGCAACGACTTGGGATCGAAATGTTGGATCCGGTGGCACGTGATTCGGCGGCGTGGTCGTACGGAGATTTTGTTGCGGGAGCAATGGCCGGTGTACGCGTTGGTTGTGCAGCCGTTGCTCATGCAGCGCAGGGACAGGTGAGCACAGGCGAGACGATCTTCCTACTTACGACGTTGCGCAGCTTTGGGCAGGATGGATTGGAAGCAGCGTTGCGATCCATCGGGCGTGTTGATGAAGTAACGGTGTTGGACCAGCGCGCCGAAGATGACAATAGTTCCGAAGCCTTCAGTCAGAGAAAGGTTGAGAAACAGCCATATCTTCCGGAATCTACTGGATTGACTTCAATTACGATACTTGCCCCGCGAATTCGGTATCCGGGCTCGCTCGTTGAAAGTGTACAACGCACTGATGCAGAGAAGTTGTTTGCCGCAGTTGAAAAAGCGGCAAGCGTTACCTTTGAACCAACGCGTCGATATGTTTCGTTTTCACTCCAAAACGCCCAGACACCGCGTCAGGACGCCCTTTCATCAATAGCAAACCTGCTCAAGTCATTGGCCGATGTTCCCTCGGTGTCGGGCCACGAGCGACCAGTTCGGGAAGCAATCATCGCTGCGTTACCTGCGTGGGCTCGTTCGCATGCGCGCACTGACAACGAAGGAAATCTGATCCTCGAAGTTGGTCCAGATCGCGACCCGGTGATGTTCATTGCGCACCAGGATGAAGTCGGCTTTGAAGTGACCAACATTGCTGGTGACGGTACCGTGTCGTTACGTACGCGAGGTGGACTCTTTCCATCGTTATGGGAAGGACAGCCCGCACTATTGCACTTCGATCGCGCGGGAGATGCACCACTGCCCGGAGTTTTTGTTCCGCGAGCCACGGCGACGGGGAAACAACCGGAGGCTTTGACCGCATGGTTTGGAATGGATGCAGAAGGTTTGAAGAAACGAGGCGTCACCAACGGTTTATCTGTTACTGCTTCTAAGAGTGCAACTCGTTTAGGCAGCACTCGATTCACTGCCCGTGCACTTGACGATCGCGCTGGTTCAACAGCCCTTGTGCTGACGGCGCGGAGAATCACACCCGCCACACTCAAACGCAAGATCATCTTCGCGTGGTCCGTGCGTGAAGAAACGGGGCTTGAGGGTGCGATCGCGCTGGCGAAGCATTACGGTTCATCAGTTAAGAGAGTCTACAGCGTTGATACGTTTGTCTCGTCTGATTCGCCGGTTGAGACCACGCGCTTCGGGTACGCTCCGCTCGGGCGTGGCGCGGTCATTCGCGGGCTCGACAACGCGGCTGTCGCGCCGCTTCCGGAACTGGATCGAATTCTGAATATCGCGCGGATGAATGCGATACCGATCCAGGTTGGCGCCACGAATGGTGGTACTGATGGTTCAGATTTCGTGCGGTATGGTGTGTTGCACGTTAGTTTGTCGTGGCCCGGTCGGTACAGCCACTCGCCGGTTGAGGTGCTCGATCTCCGGGATCTGCAGGCGCTTGAGAAGCTCATTTATTCGATCGCAACTGCTCCGTGAGGTAGTTGGTGACAGGATTTACAAGATTGCATGATTTACAAGATTCAATCCTGTCCATCCTGAAAATCTATTCATCCTGTGAAGCCAACTCTAAGTCTAATGCGCGCGCTGATTCTTCTCTGCCTTCTTATCCTCCCGCTCCAGGTGTGCGCGCAAAGGGATCTAACGCGCTACGTTAATCCATTCATTGGCACTGCAGGTCACGGCCACACATTCCCCGGCGCGATCGTCCCCTTCGGCATGGTCCAACTCAGTCCCGATACACGACTCACCGGCTGGGACGGCTGCTCCGGTTATCACTATTCGGATTCGATCATCTACGGCTTTAGTCACACACACCTGAGCGGCACTGGGATCTCCGATTACGGCGACATTCTGTTGCTACCCGCTCTTAAACGCGCCCGCACCGCTGGTTTCCAGCATCGCAACGAAACAGCCGTGCCCGGTTACTATTCGGTCAAACTCGACGACGACAATATTTTTGTCGAACTCACCGCCACAGCCCGCACAGGCCTGCATCGTTACACTTTTCCCAAAACTGAAGACGCAAGTGTCATCATCGATCTTGCGCACCGCGACAAAGTCATCGACTCGGATCTTCGCGTCACGAGCAACACGACGATCGTTGGCTGGAGACGCTCGCAGGCTTGGGCCAAAGATCAGATTGTTTATTTTGCTGCGGAGTTTTCGCAGCCGTTTACCTCACACGGCCCGACAGACCGCGATTTAAGAACTTACTTCCGCTTTGACACACGCGGCGGCGCTCCCGTCCTGGTGAAAGTTGGAATCTCGTCAGTCGACGTCGACGGCGCGATGAGGAATATGCGTGCTGAGGTAAATCATTGGGACTTCGACAGAGTTAAAGCGGACGCGAAAGCAGCGTGGAATCGCGAATTGAACAAGATGGTGATCAACGGCGGAACGAGCGCGCAGTTGACCAACTTCTACACCGCGATCTATCACGCGATGACTGCGCCAAACCTCTTCATGGACGTTGACGGGCGTTACCGCGGGCGAGATTTTAAGATTCACAAAGCCGAAGACTTCTCGAACTACACCGTCTTCTCGTTGTGGGACACGTTTCGCGCCGCACACCCGCTCTACAACATCATCGACCAAAAGCGCACACGCGATTTCATCCGCACGTTCCTCGTTCAATACGAACAGGGCGGTCGTCTGCCCGTTTGGGAGCTCGCAGCTAATGAGACTGACACGATGATCGGTTACCACGCTGTTTCCGTCATCGCCGACGCGGCTGCGAAGGGAATTGATGGTTTTGATCTGAATAAAGCTTTCGCGGCGATGAAACATAGTGCCGAGCTCAGGCAACATCGTGGACTCGGCGCTTACATCGATCATGGCTTCATCTCGATGGAAGATGAACGCGAATCAGTATCGAAAGTGCTCGAATACGCGTACGACGATTGGTGCATCGCCGAAGTCGCGCGGATGCTCGGCAAGACAGCCGATTACGAGCGTTACAACTCCCGCGCACAGTCGTACAAAAACGTCTTCGATTCTTCGTCGGGATTTATGCGCCCGCGCAGCAACGGGAATTGGCTCGAGCCATTTGATCCGCGTGAGGTCACGTTTGGATTTACGGAAGCAAATTCGTGGCAATACACGTTCTTTGCACCGCACGATGTCAGCGGTCTCATCGCATTGATGGGTGGTCACCGGCAATTCGCTGAGAAACTCGATCAGTTGTTTGCGGCGGACAGTCGCACGACTGGACGCGAGCAGGTCGACATCACGGGATTGATGGGTCAGTACGCTCACGGCAACGAGCCGAGTCATCACATGGCCTATCTTTATAATTACGTGGGCCAGCCGTGGAAAACGCAGTCGCGTGTGCGCCAGATCATGGACCAGTTTTACACGCCTGAACCGGATGGATTGATTGGCAACGAAGACTGTGGGCAGATGTCGGCGTGGTATGTGCTGAGTGCGGCCGGGTTTTATCCGGTGACTCCGGGTTCGACGGTTTATGTGATTGGTTCGCCGTTGTTTCCGGAAGTGCGATTCAATCTGGAGAATGGCAAATCGTTTGTGGTTCGGGCGGCGGGCGTTTCGGAGCGCAATGTTTATGTTCAATCGGCGACTCTAAATGGAAAGCCTCACAACAGGTCGTTCTTGCTCCACCGCGATTTGATGGCCGGAGGCGAGCTCATTTTTCGAATGGGACCGCGGCCTAATTTTAAGTGGGGAACTGGAACAGGAAACGAGCCTGTGTCGCGGATTGCTGGTCGCGAGATTGTTCCGGTTCCGGTAATCAAAGCGGCGGGACAAACATTTAGAGGGCGGCAAGAGATTTCGCTGGCGGCGATCGGTGGCAAGCCGATCGAGCTTTACTACACCACCGACGGCTCGGAACCCACAAACAAGTCGCAGAGATTTACGAAACCGTTTTTCGTCGATGCCGATGCGACAGTGAAAGCATTTGCTGTTGCTTCAGATGGCAGAAAGAGTCTGGTTGTGACGGCGAAGTACCATCGTATTCCACACGATTGGAAGATCACTTTACAGTCAAACTACAGCTCGCAATACACAGGCGGCGGCAATCTTGCTTTGATCGATGGCATTCGTGGAACTACGAACTGGAGCGGCGGCGCGTGGCAAGGCTATCAAGGTAAGGATTTGGTTGCGTTGGTGGATCTCGGAGAAGTGCAGCAGGTTTCGAAGGTCGGCGCAGGTTTCCTACAGGACATTGGCTCGTGGATCTGGATGCCGGGCCGTCTCGACGTTGAGTTGTCGATTGACGGCAAGACATTTGGTCCAGCGATCTCGATCGGGAATGACGTTGCAGAAAAACGTGAGGGTGCAATCACAAGAGAGTTCGTAAAATCGATCTCGCCTAAGAGTGCGCGCTACATACGAATTCGCGCAGTGAACTTCGGAAAGATCCCCGCATGGCATCCGGGAAGCGGAGGCGATGCGTGGATCTTTGTGGACGAGATTATTGTTGAAAAATAGGTCCTATAAAACTATAGGACCTATTCTTTCTACCACTCCAACGTAAATTCGTAATTGTCCGCACCGCCGCGTGAATCCTTGATGCGAATGATCGCGGTGAAGTCGTTGTCACGCGATGGTTGTTGCTCGATGAAGATGTCGCCGCGACCGCGGTTCTTTGTCAGTCTCACGCTTACGCGTCGATTTGGCAGTGAATTGGAAAAGTTCGGTTGCGCGTCGTAATAAGGAGTGCCGCCGATAGTTTCGACGTCTGCCGTACCGCCGCGAATTCTGATGCGAACATCGTCGTCAACGCGGCCCCGCCACGTCATACGGCCGCTACGATCACCTGTGTCGGGAGGGAATGGGCCGGGATTTTGATTAGAGGAAACCTCACGGGCGATATCTGACAGCAGCCGCTGAATGTTGAACCACGAATTTCGCTGCAGATTATTTTGCTCCACAGAACGCGCCGTGCGTGACAGCACATCGAACGCCTCACGCAGATCCTGGTTGCGACGACGATCGACGACCATGCGATAAAAGATCCGCGCCGAGGCTCCAAACTGCTGGGTAATCATCACTGCCTCGATTTCGTTCCGGTTGTTGCGATTTGAATTTGTGTAACTGCTGTAGTTCGCATCTGCTAAGTCATCGGCCTCACGCGACAAGCGCGCGGCCAGGTCCGTTAATCGGTTTGATTGACCAAATTGGCTGAATGCCGGGGTAGCAAACAGCCCGATTGCAATCACGACCAAAAAGCTTTTAGTGAACATAGCTCCTCCTCGGTTTCATTCTCCCATGCTCACGAACGATAATTCCTTCCCTCGCGCGCTGTGTCAAGTAACTTGAATCGAACGCCACCTTGGAGTGCGCCAACTTGTTGGCGCTTTGGTATAAATTCTCAGACAAGGCTTACTAAAGCGCCAACTTGTTGGCGCACTCCAAGAGATTTTCAATAGTCGTCGTATACGTTAAGTTGCTCAGTTTTAAAACTATAGATCGTTTTTACCGCAGGCGGAGAAGCGGTACGCTCAAACCATGCGGCTGAGCACCACTCGTATTGATTAGCTACCCTGACGAGACCATGTTTGACTGCATTTTGGTGGACGTAATTAAGGCGGGCCAAATAGGAACGCTCATACGTCAGACGAGTCTCCCAAAAGTTATACCAAACTTTTCTTCCAACCGTTTGGTCCAATCTGTTCAACTCCCGCGCGGTGTTGCCGTGAATGTGTTTGAGATATCTGTCTAGTTGCCTCGAACTTGGTTCTCCGCGAGCGATCAGGTGGTAATGATTCATGAACACAGCCCAAGCTTCTAGCTGCCAACGATAAAGCTTCGACAGTGCCAATATCTCGTTTTCAAGTAAGGTCAACTTTTCGGGCGTTGAGAAGAAAGGCGTTTTGTAAAGAGTGGCTCCGGTCACCATGTAGATGCCATCAGAGCCAATACGATGGATAGGCGCGTGAGGCCAAACCTTGTGAGGAGTCATATTAATTTGATTTTAAGTCCTCAAACGACTGATAAGTCAAGCCGATTAGGATTTGTCGTTTCTTTGGAGTGCGGTGCCTTGGCACCGTTTTGGTAAAGCGATTGAGAATTAATACCAAAGCGCCAACAAGTTGGCGCACTCCAAGGTGGCGCCTGAAGTCGGCGGCGATTTGGTATAATGAGGGCGTTTGAAAACGGTTGGGATGGCCCAACAAGGAGTTAAAAGATGAGTTGGAACGAATCTTCGTTTGTTTCCGCCGATGTTCGAGATACTCGGGTAACGGCGTTTTTGAGCAAAGTTTATGGGTGGATGTTTCTGGGGCTGTTGCTCACGGCCGGGACCGCCGTGGTCGTCGCATCCTCGCCCGCGTTAATAGAAACTCTGATTCTCAATCGGATTTTGTTCTGGATCCTGCTGTTTGCGCAGCTCGGACTGGTGTTTTACCTTTCCGCACGAGTCGATAAGGTGTCGCCGGCAACGGCGGCAGTGCTCTTCCTGTTGTACTCGGCGATGGTCGGAGTCACGTCGTCGGTAATATTCCTGATTTACACAGGCGCATCGATTGTCTCTGCCTTTGTAATTGCCGGTGGAATGTTCGGAGCGATGGCCGTGTTCGGCTCCCTCACGAAGCGCAGTCTCGCGGGCGTAGGCCAGTTCATGTTCATGGGACTGATTGGTCTGATCATCGCATCGGTCGTTAGTATCTTCTGGTTCAACGACGTGCTGATGTTTGTGATCAACGTGGTAGGCGTACTGGTATTTACCGGTCTGACTGCCTGGGATGCGCAGCGTCTCAAACAGATGGCCGTGGCGCTACCTGACGGACGCGTCGGATCCTACGCCATAGTCGGAGCTCTCTCGCTCTATCTCGACTTCATCAACCTCTTCTTCTTTATCCTAAGGTTAATGGGAGGTCGTAGGAACTAGCCAAATATTTGCCACGGATAAACGCGGATGAAGATGGATTTAATCCGTTTTCATCCGCGTTCATCTGTGGCTTACTTAACTCTTGGTGGCGAAGCCTCGCTTCTTCATTAACGCATCGATCTTCGGATCGCGCCCGCGGAAGCCACGATAAGCGTCAGCTGGATCGATTGTGTTGCCAACGGAGAAGACATGTTTGCGCAGGCGCTCTGCCACGGCGCGATCGTATGGTCCTTTTCCTTCCACGAAAGCTCCAAAAGCGTCTGCTGTGAGAACGTCCGACCAGAGGTAACTGTAATAACCGGCCGAGTACGAATCGCTTGAAAAGATATGAAGGAATTGCGGTGTGCGATGGCGCATCACGATCTCTTTCGGCATCCCGAGTTGGGTCAGAGTTTCGCGCTCGAATGCGTCCGGATCGATTTTGCGGTCACCTGCAAGATGCAGCTTCATATCGACTAGTGCGGCCGACAGATATTCGACTGTTGCAAATCCCTGATTAAAGGTCGCCGAGCGTTTGATCTTGTCGACGAGTTCCTGCGGAATCGGCTTTCCTGTTTGATAGTGAAGCGCAAAGCGCTGCAGCACTTCCGGAGTTGAGAGCCAATGTTCAAGAAGCTGCGACGGAAACTCGACGTAATCGCGTGCGACGGCAGTTCCCGACAACGACGGATACGTGACGTTTGAGTTCAAGCCATGTAGTGCGTGTCCAAACTCATGGAACATCGTAGTCGCGTCGTCCCATGAGATCAGCACCGGCTCGCCGGGCTTGCCCTTCACGAAATTCGAGTTGTTGGAAACGATCGTTGTGATTTCACCATTCACACGTTCCTGCGTGCGATAGGCATTCATCCACGCGCCTGAGCGTTTGCCGCCGCGCGCGTAAGGATCGAAATACCAGAGACCGATGTGTTTCTTTGAAGTCTTATCTGTGACTTCCCAGACGCGGACGTCAGGATGAGCAACCGGAACGTTTGTTACTGGCGTGAAGTTGAAATTGAAGAGTTCGCCCGCGACCCAGAAGATTCCTTCACGCAGTTTCTCGAGTTGGAGATAAGGCTTGATCTCGTTCTGGTCCAAATCGAATTTGGCTTTTCTTACCTTCTCCATGTAGTAGCGATAATCCCACGGCTCGATTTTGATCTTCGCGCCGTCTTTATCGGCGAGGGCCTGCATGTCAGCAACTTCCTCGTGCACGCGCGCGACCGAAGGCTTCCAGACCGCTTCCATCAATTCCATGGCCTTCTCAGGAGTTTTGGCCATTGAATTTTCCAAACGCCAATGTGCGTGCGTGGGGAAGCCGAGAAGTTTTGCGCGCTCCGCGCGGAGCTGGAGAATCTCGGTGATGATCGCGTTGTTGTCGTGCTCGCCGCCGTTATCGCCACGATTGACGAACATGCGCCACGCCTTTTCGCGGAGGTCGCGACGATCGGAGTAACTCAGAAACGGATCGATCGACGAACGCGTGTTCATGATCACCCACGTGCCTGGTTGCTTCTTCGTCTCTGCCGCTGCAGCGGCAGCATCACGAAGCGACTGCGGCAGTCCGGCAAGTTCATCCTCACTCTTCAACACCATAAACTGATCAGTTTCCTCGGCGAGCACGTTCTGGCTGAACTTTGTGTAGAGTCCTGCGAGCTGTTGATTGATCTGCGAAAGGCGTTTCTTCGCGTCAGCATTCAAACGCGCGCCGGCGCGAACGAAGTTTGTGTAATAGAGCCAGGTCAAACGCTGCTGTTCAGCATTTAGCTTCGCTTTCGCAGGCGAGTTGTATACGGCTTCGATTCGCTTGAAGAGAGGTTCATTCTGTGTGATCTGATCCTGGAACGCAGCGAGACGTGGCGCCATCTCGCGTTGCACTGCCTGGTACTCAGGACTTGCCATTGTCGATCCCCAAATGGAATACAGCGTTCCCACGCGGTCGAACGCCTCGCCTGTACGTTCGAGGGCGACGATCGTGTTCTCAAAATCTGGTGGCGCAGTATTGTTGGCAATCTTCTCGATCTCGGCGATCTGTTGAGCCATGCCTGCTTCGAGTGCCGGCTTAAAGAGCGGGATTTGCACCCGATCAAATGGTGGGACGCCGCCGTAAGGGCCTTCCCATTTTGCGAGCAATGGATTGTCGTCGGTGGTCATGGTCATCACGGTCGCAACGAGCAGCACAAAAGTGAACAAGGCACGCATAGTTGGGCTTTTCCAATCTGTTTAGTGTTGCCGGTAGTATAGCCACAAAAAAGGGCCACAAAAAAGCACATAGGGCACAAAAAGCACAAAAAAGATTGAATCCTCTTTGTGCTTTTTGTGCCTTATGTGTTCTTTGTGGCTATGGTTCGCCGTCGCCCTTCTTGCCCTTCTTCTTGGCGGGCTCAGCTTCGCGTGGACGTGTTGCGGGTGGTGGGGTGGCTTCAACCTTCGGTGACGGAATCTCCGTCTTTGGTTGTGCCTTCGGCGAATCTTCGTCAGCCTTCGGCGGTGGCGGCATTGTCACCTGTTCCAACTTGGGTTCAGTGGTGCCGGCCGGCAATGCATCTTCTTCAGTCTTTTCAGCTTCGGCAGCCAGCTCAGCGCGTTCGGCAGCCAGTTCTCGCTGACGTTGGCGGAAAAGTTCTCGCATGTCTTCCGGCATTTCCGGAGCCTTCGGAAACTCTTCCTTGGGTTTGTCTTTGAGAAATGTTTTCATGAAGTCGACAAACATCGGCAGCGCACCCTTGCCACCGGTCATGTCGTTGCCGAGCGGTTTCTTCTTGCCGGGATAACCCATCCAAACGCCCGTGACGTATGTCGGCGTGTAGCCGATGAACCAGACGTCTGTGTGATCGTTGACGGTGCCGGTCTTTCCGGCTACTGGAATTGGAAGCGAGTTTGCTGCAGTCGCGGTTCCACCGGTTACGACGCCACGCATCATCGAGACCATCGTCAAGGCGACATATTCATTCATCACCTTGTACGTTGTTCTTTCCCACTCCTCGAGAGCTGCGCCATCGCGATCCAGAACTTTGCGGATCAGGTGTGGCTCGACACGTATTCCTTTGTTTGGAAAAGCTGAATAGGCTGAAACCATTTGATCGAGTGGAACTTCAGTCGCGCCGAGTGCGGACGGGAGATAGGGAGACATCGGCACTTTGACGCCGAAACGCCGGACCATCTGCGCGCCTGTCTGAATGCCAACGGTTTGCAACAGGTGCACCGCCGGAATGTTCATTGACTTAGCAAGCGCTGTCTTCATCGGCAAATCAGAGCCACCAAGCGAACCGTCGTAGTTGTGTGGTTGCCAGTCGCCAATACTGATCGGTGCGCCGCTGACAGGAGTCTCAGGCGTCATTCCCCATTCCACCGCAGCGGTGTAAATAAATGGCTTGAAGCAGGAACCGGTCTGTCGATATGCCTGTGTGGCGTTGTTAAATTTGTTGGTGTAGAAATCGTAACCACCCACCATCGTGATGATCTCGCCCGTCTTCGCGTTGAGCGTCATCATCGCACCCTGCACACCTGGAACCTGCGAGAGTTCAACTTTCAAACGCCGGTTCTTTTCATCCACTTCCTTGATCTCAAACTCCGCGAGGTGACCGTTTTTGAATTCGTTTTCAGGTTGACGTTTTCCCCAACCCATCTCGGCGGCGGTTACGGTTGCAGTGAAATTGCCGAAACGGACGGTTGCTTCGTCGCGTGTGCGATCGACTTTCATGATCAGGCCCATCAAGTGTCGACCTGGCTCATAGTCGTTTCCATACCAATCCGGATGTTTGTAGTTGCTGAGCTCCTGCTGTGTTGCCGGGCCTTCGCCGTTGTTCACGGTGGTCGGAATCATCGTGTAGTTCGAACGCCAACCGCTGTGTGTGCGGTCGTACTGCCGCAGACCCGCGCGCAGCACTTCGTACGCGCGTTTCTGTGCTTCGACGTTGATGCTCGTGTAAACGGCGAGACCACCCTGAGCGACGCGTGTGGTGTATTTGTCTTCCAGTTCCTGACGAATGTATTCGACTGGATAATCAAAAGGAGACGACTTGCGCTGCGATTGGTAGTAAGCAGTATCTGCAAGTTGAATTGGTTTCGCTTTGGCGGCATCAACATCAGCTTGCGTTGCGAATCCATTCTTGGCCATCAGATCGAGCACGAGATCGCGTCGTTCTTTTGCTTTCGCTGGATTTGATGTTGGCGAGTAGTCGCTGGGAGCTTTTGGAATGCCGGCGAGCAATGCTGCTTCGCCAAGCGTCAGGTCCTTTGCCGGTTTACCGAAATAAGTTTCGGCACCTGCTTCCATGCCGTAGGCGTTTGCGCCAAGGAACATGTGGTTCGTGTACAACTCCATGATCTGGTTCTTGGTGTAATACCGTTCGATCTGGAGTGCGAGAATCCACTCGTTTACTTTGCGCGTGTACGTTTGTTCTTTTGAAAGAAACAGGTTCTTAGTTAACTGTTGCGTAAGAGTTGATCCGCCTTCGACCCTGTCCGTCGTGAGATTCTTCCAGGCAGCACCCATGATGCGGATTGGATCGATGCCGATGTGATCGTAGAACCGCACATCCTCGACAGCGAGAATTGCGTTTTTGAGCACCGGAGGAATCTCTTCGTATTTGAGTGGGATTCTTTTCTCGAGGGCGAATTCACCGATGACCGTTTCACCGTCGTCAGCGTAAACCCTGGTGACGACGCTCGGACGATAGGTCGCGAGGGCAGCGACTTCATTTGCAGCGCGCGAGTAGTTCAACTCGTAGGCGGCGATGATGCCGGTCAGTCCGCCTGCGGCGAGTGACAAAAGTAAGACAGTCGGTAACCAAAGTCGTGCCAGCAGGTGTCTACGTTGTTCAGGAGGTGTATTGATTATCGCGGTTGGCGAGTATTTCGAATAATTTGAAGCCATCAGTTAAATTTCTCCCAAAACAACTTGCCTTGATCCTGTGGTTAGGGGCAACGTGGGTACCCACAGAAGTTCAAATTATGCCGCAAAAGCGCGCAAAAAGCATTTGTGGGCGAGTAGCGTTAAGTGGCAGCTTTTTTGTGCTTTTTGAGGTTCTTCTGAGCGAGGTTATAATGACTTGCTCGCAAAATGGGGGCGACAGGCTTCGACAGGAACCTGAACGATCGTCGCGATGCATGCCGGGCTACCTTATGCAGCTCGTTAAAACGCGTAGGGAAACACAATTGCCAATAACAATGAATTGGCTCTCGCTGCCTAATTAAGCACCGAGCGTCTCGCCGCAAGTTGCTCATGCGCGCGGAGGGAGATGTCACTTAGATGAGCTGGCCCGCTGTTTCGGTCCGTGACAGTGGGCGAGATCAAAGTCGGGCTAGCTCGTGTCGAGGTCTTGTCGCTTCACTGACTCGACAGCGAGCGAATTTTTGTCAGGCTTGCCTGGCAAGAAAGAGAAGCGGATAAGCATGTAGAGTCCTTCGGCGTTGGTTTTTGGATCCGAGTTCAATTCTCGGCGCCTCCACCATAACAAGATTGCGGGAGCCCTCACTCCCATCGAACGGGCCCAGAGACAAAGATATGAGCACATTAACTCACATAATGACCGCACAAGAATTAGGGAAATTAGACGACGACGCAAATCGTCACGAACTTATCAAAGGAGTACTCCTCACGATGCCTCCTGCAAAGTATGAACACATGCGGGTCTGCGCTAACCTCACATTCCTCTTGATGCAACATGTGAAAGCTAATCGGCTTGGCGTGATTGGCGCTGAAGGTGGTTATAAACTAGAAAGTGATCCAGATACCGTTCTGGCACCGGACGTTTCATTCATCGCGCAGGATCGTATAAGTCTGAGTCCAGAGGGTTATCACTCCGGTCCACCGGATCTTGCGATTGAGGTGTTATCTCCCGGGGACAGAAAAAGCTACGTTGAGCGCAAACTAGCATTGTGGTTAGCGACAGGTACACGATCGGTCTGGCTGGTCGATCCTCGGCGTCGAACCGTTGAAGTAATTTCGTCATCTGGTGACAGAAGAACACTTCACGAAACCGATGAACTCGTCGACGACACCGTTCCCGGCTTTCGCGTAAAAGTCTCAGAGATCTTTGAGTAGGCCGCCAACACTTGGACCGCAACCTTCCCATCGGAATCTTCGACAGCGGCGTTGGTGGATTAACAGTCTACAAAGCTTTGCACGAACGTCTGCCGAACGAACGCTTCGTTTACCTCGGCGACACCGCACGCGTTCCCTACGGAACAAAATCACTCGCAACAGTAGAACGCTACGCTGTCGAGAATTCAAAGTTTCTCGAGGCGCACGGAATCAAACTACTCGTAGTCGCGTGCAATACCGCTTCAGCGCTCGCGCTGCCGGCGATCCGCAAAGCCATCAAGGTTCCTGTTATTGGTGTGATCGAGCCCGGCTCACGAGCCGCGGTTGAAATTGCGCAAGGCGCAAACATCGGAGTTATCGCCACAGAGGCGACCGTGCAGAGTCACGCATACGCGAAAGCCATTGCCGCGATGGGGGCCACCGGTCAGGTTATCGAGCGCGCCTGTCCACTCTTCGTTCCTCTCGCAGAGGAAGGATGGGCCGACTCAGACGTCGCCCGTACAGTCGCTAAAGGTTACTT
>DASTVU010000342.1:0-3033 GCA_035758935.1 Pyrinomonadaceae bacterium
ACGATCTCGCCGAGCGTGATAAAACCGATGTCGCTATAACTGAACCGTGTACCGGGCGGATTGCGAAGTGGTTCTTTGATCAGTCGCTTGATTGCCTCGTCGTGACCAGTCCAACGTTCCCGCAGATCGAAATCAGGTGCATAGCCCGAGATGTGAGTCAGCAGTTGTTCAATCGTGATTCGATCTCTTCCCTCGCCTTTGAGCTCCGGAATGTGAAGTGACACAGGATCCGTGAGACGTAGCTTCCCGCGCTCCACGAGGATCATGATGCTGGTCGCAGTAGCGACGACTTTCGTGAGACTCGCGAGATCGAAGATCGTGTCTAGAGTCATCGCCTCACGCGCCGGCTCAAGCGCACGTTCGCCATAAGCCTTTCGCCAAACAACATTACCCTTCCGGCCGACAAGTACTACCGCCCCCGGCAAACGCTTCATCGCAATATCTTCGGCTATCAGCATATCCATCCGCGCCAATCCTGCGGACGAAACTGAGACTGACTCAGGCCGCGCAACCCGCAACTGTCCAAGCGCAGACTGCACCAGCACCAAAACAACACACGGAATTGCGATTCGTCTTATCCGTATCATCCGTGGCTTCATTTAGTTTTCTTAACCTGGATCCCGGTTCCGCGCGGATACAAGCCCGGCAAAGAGATCGGCAGTTTCCCACCAATATCGATTTCGCCCAGCAACGCGCGCGCGACTGCCTGCTGCAACGACGGCATGTCGCCATACGCCACGAGGTAAGTTCGCAGTCCCGGAAAACTCTGAAGTAAATAAGGATTACCAAAACTAATCCCGACAATCGGCGACTTTGCGGCAATCAACGCCGACAACGTTCGCGCACCTGCATCAGGTATTCCCACACTCAAAACCTGTCCCGATCGAACACGTCCGTACAACGACGCAATCACGAGATCCGCAGACTTCGCACGCTCAATCGCTTTCTGCACATCCTGATCCGTCGAGCGTTCGTCAAGCACAACGGTTTCGACTTTCACGCCGCCGCGCCCAAGACGCGATACAAATGCGTTCGCGATCCAGTTGCGATCGTCGCCATTGGTCACTGCAAGATTGAACACGCGCGACTCAGGTTTCAGATTCTTCAGCGGTACAAGCTTATCTTCGTCACGCACAAGCGTGACGGCGTGTTCAGCAATCTCAGTCGCGAGCGCAGGCACGTCTCGGCTTCCGACTATTCGGTCAATCGTGTCGACCGGAGTGATTCGCTGGTCCACCAATCCGAGATCGTATTTCGCTGCGAGTATCTTGCGGGCTGATTCCTCAACACGCTGCTCAGTGATACGACCACTCTTCACTGCCTCGTGCACACCGCGAAACGACGCATCAACATCCGCCGGTTTGAGCAACATGTCGGCGCCGGCTTCCAACGCGCGAACCGCAGCCTCTTCCTGTGTGAAATAGATCGTCAGACCACTCATACTCAGCGCGTCAGTGACGATCATTCCGGGAAACTTCAGATCCTTTCTGAGGATGTTGCCGATCACTGGAGACATCGTGGCGGGCATGGCAGCCTTCTCTTCGACTATCTCGCCCGCTTCGTCAGTGTCCGTAGGCTTCGACTTAACGTTCTGCGGCAAAGGCTTGACGGCAGTCGCATCGATTTGTGGCATCGCGATGTGGCCCACCATAACCGACCCGACTCCTGCCTCCACTGAGGCTTTGAAAGGAACAAACTCGACCGAGTTCAAGCGATCGCGTCCGACATTGATCTCCGGCAACCCACGATGGGAATCGACCGCTGTGTCGCCGTGTCCCGGGAAATGTTTCGCCGTCGCTATGGCGCCCGCGGCCTGCACACCTTCAGTGAATGCAACCCCAAAACGCGCGACTTCCGCAGGATCTTCTCCATACGAACGCACATTGATCACAGGATTCGCGGCGTTGTTATTTACATCGACGACCGGCGCGAAGATATGTTGCACTCCGAGGGCGCGTGCTTCGCGCGCGGTTACCTCACCCTGGCGTCGCGCGTATTCAGGATTGCCGGTGGCACCGACCGCCATGTTCCATGGGAAGTTGACCGTGTCTTCGAATCGCATCCCCGCGCCCGCCTCAAGGTCGGCAGAGATGAGCAACGGATACTTCGCCAACTCCTGCATTCGATTAACGAGGATTACTGACTCATAAACCGGGCCACGAAAAAGGATGATCCCGCCGACTTTGTTGTCTTCGATCTGATGCTTGAGAGCTCGATAGGCATCGGAGTCCTGA
Organism: Pyrinomonadaceae bacterium; assembly: GCA_035758935.1. Lineage (GTDB taxonomy): Bacteria > Acidobacteriota > Blastocatellia > Pyrinomonadales > Pyrinomonadaceae > PSRF01. The sequence goes on from DASTVU010000342.1 coordinate 2,235, forward strand.
TTGAGAAACGTCGCGTTGACGCCGACCGAAATCAGTTGCCCGATCTTCTCTTCGAGCGACATCTTGCGCAGTTGCTCGTTGGCCCATTTCAGCGCCTTTGACGACGGATCGCGCTTAAAGGCGTTTGCCTTGATCGGCTGCGGCCTGACCGGCAACGCCACAAGAGCTACCAGCAATAAGATCGAAAAATAACGATTAAGATTGTGCATCCTATTCCTCATCAACTATAGGTCCTATAGGACCAATCGGACCTATTTCCCTCGTCGACGGCGCAAACGCAAAACTCGCCGCCCATGCAACCATAAACGTGATCAAGCTTCCCAGAAACACGTACCACGTCCACGCGATCTTCGTCGCAAAGAATACGTAGAGCATCGAGCAGATGCTCACAAGCATTCCGATCAATGCCGGCGGCTGACTAACTCGGCGTAAAAATGTTCCTACCAGAAAAACACCGAGAATTGGCCCATTGATTAACGATGCTATCGAAAGCGCCATGCTCAACGCAGAGCCGGGTTGATTTCTGACCGCAAGTGCTACGCCGATCTGGACGACTCCCCAGAATAACGTCAGCAGATGCGAGACTTTCAGATAGTGCTTGTCATCGCGATCGGGTCGAAACGGTTTGTAGAGATCGTTCACCGCAGTAGCTGCAATCGAATTGAGCGACGATGACATAGCAGCTGCAAAAATCGCCGCGACCACAAGACCTGAAAGCCCTGTCGGCATGTACTTCGTGATGAAATCAGGAAAAACGCGATCGCCTCCCGTAAATGGAAAAGCTGTCGACGCTGCGGTC
>DASTVU010000343.1:0-3683 GCA_035758935.1 Pyrinomonadaceae bacterium
TTCGTTGCGGCGCACCTCTACGATCTGACCACTGCGCATTCGCAACACGCGGTCAGCCATGTCGGCGATCGCGGCGTTATGCGTAATGATTGCAGTTGTAGTTCCTAATTCACGGTTGACTCGCTCAATTGCCTCGAGTACCAACTTGCCGGTCGCGTAGTCGAGTGCTCCGGTTGGTTCATCGCAGAGCAACACCTCGGGACGTTTCGCTACGGCGCGAGCAATCGCCACTCGCTGTTGCTCACCACCGGAAAGCTGAGCAGGAAAGTGATGCAGGCGGTCACCGAGTCCGACGAGTTGCAGAGCCTCCTCCGGGCGCATTGGATTCTCAGCAATGTCTGTGACTAGCTCGACGTTCTCAAGCGCAGTCAAGCTCGGGATCAGGTTGTAAAATTGGAAAACAAATCCGACGTGTTCCCGGCGGTAACGCGTTAACTCTGCGTCATCATCTATGCTGAGGTTGTGATCGCGGTAAAAGACCTCCCCGGTGGTTGGAACATCCAAACCACCGAGGATGTTCAGCAGAGTCGACTTGCCGCTGCCAGACGCACCGAGCAATACGACCAGCTCACCTTTGTAGAGCTCCAGATTCACCGCTCGCAACGCATGGACGTCGATATCTCCCATGCGGTAAGCCTTCGAGAGCTCACGCGCAATGAAGACTGCCTCAGTGATTTCCGGCTGCTGTAAAAGCTGCTTCACACCTGTTCGAGGTGCAAGATTCATACCCCCGAACCGGAAGACCTATCTCGTGAGATTTGAGGGCTATAAGTCGCAGAGGAGGCTTTCCCGCAACGGTCAGTGTTGGACAAGGTCGGTACCGTAACGCGGTAGCGTCGGGTCGACGTTGTGCCTCAATAACCGAGGAATTTACGAGATTCACCCGACGCTGCGCGTTACGGTACTGACATCAACCCGGCACGGATCCTGACTTTTGAGGCCAGGTCTCGTAGAGGAAATGAACTGGGTTGACTGCGAGCTTTCGCGCAGAAAATGGGAACTTTACGCACTGGTCGCCCGCTCTTCGGCGTCGTCTTAGGATTTGCACAAAAAGTCATTCTGCTGAGGTTTCTCTGTGCAACCTCTGTGGTCTCTGTGTCTCTGTGGTGTGTTTTTGCTCGGAATTCATCAACCACAGAGACACAGAGACCACAGAGGTTGCACAGAGAAAGGCGCTATTGTGACTTTTGTGCAAAGCCCGTCGTGTGCAAGTTTCGGCTCAAAACCAGCGCGTCAGTTCGGCACAAACGTTGCGAACCGATTCGTGGAGGAGGAGCTATCATGATTACCATTCAAAGAATTCTCTGTCCCACGGACCTCACGAGGGAGTCTGATGAAGCGTTGCGTTATGCCGTGGCGCTATCATCCGTATATAACGCAAAACTCTTCATTCTCTACTGCAGGGAAACCGGAACCAACAGCAACCCCGATGGCGGTAACTCGCAATCCGTTGAGTCGGAACCACTGTTTATCGAGTCACTGGCTCCGCATCTTGGATTGAATAGTGTTTCCGAACTGAATTGGGAAGGACTGGTCGCTGAGAACGCCGGAGATGTTGGAAAGACAATCGTGCGCGAAGCGGCGAAGCATGAAGTAGATTTGATCGTGATGCGTTCTCGCCGGCGACCTCACGCTGCGGCATTGCTAGGGTCGACCGCCGAAACAGTATCCCGTACTGCTCCCTGTTCAGTGCTGGTAACACATCCACAAGAACGCGAGTGGGTTAGCTTCTCAACTGGCGAGATCGATCTCAACCGGATCCTCGTGGCGCACGATTTCTCTGCCGACTCAGAACTAGCGTTGAAGTACGGCGTTTCACTGGCCCAGGAATACCAGGCTGAGTTGCACTTACTCCACGTTCTAAGCAAGGAAGAACGTGACCAACCGGAAGTTGCATGGGCTCAAGCGGGCAGCGAAAGCGGCTACAAGAACGCCGCTCTTCAATTGCAAGCGGCTATACCGAAAGACGCATTTCTTTGGTGCAAGATTGTTAACGCCGTGAGCACTGGTAGCGCATTCCAGGAGGTCCTGACTTATGCGAAGGAGCACGAAATCGACCTCATCTGCATGGGCGCCGGCGGTGCACCCTTTATTCTCGGTGTGCTCTTCGGGTCAAACACCAATCGCGTTTTACGACAAGCGCCCTGTCCGGTGCTGGTCGCGCGTCCGACAAAGACTGGAGTAACTCAGGCAATAAAGTGAGAAAGATCGGAATTGGCGAAAGCTGTCATTAACGGAAAAGTTCATGAGTTTGAGCCGGGTGTTTCGATTCTGCAAGCGTGCCGCGCCGCTGATGTCGATATTCCCACGCTCTGTCACGATGAACGATTGAAACCGATCGGCAGTTGTCGCATGTGCCTGGTCGAAATTGAGAGAAAGCCACATCCTGTCACAGCGTGCAATACACTGCTCGCGGACGGGATGGTGATCTCAACTCACACTCCCGCGCTCGAGAATGAGCGGCGCATGCTTCTGAAGATGCTGGCCCAGGACCATCCCGGGGATGGTCTACAAAAAAGTCCTGATAAACCGTTTTACCGTTACGCCCGGGAATACGGATTATCCGCAAGCGACTTCACCGGATCGACTGAGCCGCACTTGCTCGATGACTCACATCCTTATATTCACGTCGACATGTCGCAGTGCATTGTTTGCTATCGCTGCGTGCGTATTTGCGAAGAAGTGCAAGGTCAATTCGTTTGGCAGATCGTTAACAGAGGCCACGAAACAAAAATTGTTCCCGACTCAGGAACCACATTGCGGGAGAGCTCATGTGTGAGTTGCGGCGCTTGTGTGGATACTTGCCCAAGCGGAGCCCTGGAAGACAAGTCACTTCTTACCTACGGAATGCCGGCAAGCTGGACCAGAACGACGTGTCCGTATTGCGGTACGGGCTGCGAGATGGATGTTGGCACAAGCAAGAATCGTATCGTCTCAATAAAGCCTCTACTTGATGCACCTGTGAGTCGTGGTCATCTCTGTGTTAAAGGTCGCTATGCGTTCGATTTTGTTTCCGCTCCGGATCGAATCACGAAACCGATGATTCGTAGAGGAGACAGGTGGCAGGAAGTAACGTGGGACGACGTCATCTCTTTTACCGCCGAATCCCTGCAACGTATTTCCGAAAAGTATGGACCGGATAGCATTGCGGTGCTGGGCTCCGCACGCGGAACAAACGAGGAGAATTATCTCGCCCAAAAATTCGCGCGGGTGGTAGTTGGTACAAACAATGTCGATTGCTGCGCGCGTGTCTGCCATACCCCTACAGCGGCGGCGATGAAACTAATTCTGGGCACGGGCGCGGCGACAAATTCTTACAACGACATCGAGAAAGCCCAAACGATTCTTGTCTGTGGGGCAAATGCAACCGAGAACCACCCAATAGTCGGCGCACGAATTAAGCAAGCAGCCTTGAAGGGCGCGAACCTCATCGTCATTGATCCCCGGCAGATCGAGCTTGCCCAGCACGCTGCAATTCACCTGCGCCCACGACCTGGCACAAACATCCCACTCCTGAGTGCAATGGCTTACACGATCATTGAAGAACAACTGTTTGACCATCAGTTCATCGTTGAACGCGTGGCCGAGTTTGATGAGTACCGTCACTTCATCCAGCAGTTTTCTCCTGAGAAGGTTGAGGATGATTGCGGAGTCAAGGCAGATTTGATCCGAAAAGCCGCTCG
>DASTVU010000344.1:0-6224 GCA_035758935.1 Pyrinomonadaceae bacterium
CGATTGACAGTCGACTGAATCCCACCGCCACGCGCCGCAAGCTCCTGGTACGTCGCCCCCTTGCTGCGTTCTTCGAATTCATCCACGCGCGTGCCCGCAAAGACGGGATGAGTGTGTGCGTCAACAAACCCAGGCAACACCACACGTCCGCCCGCGTCGATAACTTCAGTATCAGCGTCGATATGCGCTTCGATCTCACCCGTCAGTCCAACTCTTTCAATCAATCCCTCGCGAACCAACAATCCACCACCGACAACGATCGCGAGCTCACGTAACTCTCCACCGACACGCGGGCGCGCTGGTCCGGCAAGCGTCACAACCTGCGAACAGTTGATTATAGCGAGACTACTGGCGTTTTCTGAGGACATAAATCCCGAGGCCGACGGCATTCGCTATCAAGACTGTGGCGATAATCTTCAGCGCGAACGCTTTCAAATTTTCAACTTCCGTAATCGGCGCGATAGCGAAACGAATGTAAACCAAGGTAACAAGAAAGCCAGATGCGCAAGCGATCTTGAGCCACCACGGCGCCTTAACACCAAGCGCCTTCATTCCAAACAACGGGATCGCGAATAAAACGAGATACGTCAGCGCGTAGAAAACTCCGCCCGCATTGTCGATCAATTGAAATGCTTCGTGCGCGTGTACGCCTGTCAAACTCGCGAATCCGATCACCAGCGTCACGACACCCACAAACAGAATCGAATTGATGGGAGTCTTGTACTTTGAATGTAAACGACTAAACCATGCCGGTAACAGACGATCCCATCCTGCGACCATCGGCAGACGCGTGTTGCCAACAAAGTAAAGACTCATGAGTGCGATTGTCCTCACTGCGATACCGAGAATTGCAATCGAACCTATCGCGCCCACCCAGCCCAACGAACCAAATCCCATCGAAAGCACCTGTGGAATCGGCCCAATCACGTCGACGCGATCGCGCGGGATAAATGCGACCACTGTGCTTGTCCCCAAAATAAACATTGCCGCAATGATCGGCGCTGAAATCATCACAGAACGTCCGATGTTACGCGCGGGTGAACGCGTCTCGCCGGCGGCGATGGCAATGTATTCAAAGCCCGTCAGAGCGCCGAGCGCGAGCTTGCTCGCTACGTTGATGTTGTACTCATTGAAGGTTGGAAACTGTAACGTAAAGGGCTGGTACCCTGCCCCCATGGCCCGGGAAAGTGCAAAGAGCGGCAACAAGATCAAGGCAGCGAAAGTAATCATGTGCACGACGCCACCGACGTTGTGAACCCACTTCCCAAGCGCGAGGCCACGCGTAGCAGCGATAACCATCGCCGTTACGAGGAGACAAGTGATCAGCATGATCATTATCCGGCTATCTCTGATCCACGCTGCAGATGGTCCAATCGCATAGGAGAGATTTGTTGTTACCACCAATCCCGCGCCGGCCAGAATCGTGATGGCAAAGACCCAGAGATTCCAGCCGACCATGAATGCAACAAAATCGTTGAAGGCTAGTTTGGACCACTGATAAAGACCGCCTTCGTACGGCATCAGTCGATTGAGAAAAATCACGGCAACTGCGAGCGGCACATAGAACGTGACGATCGCGAGGACCCAGAACATGCTCTGCTCGTGACCTAACTTCGCGGCCCAGCCTACCCAGAATGTTCCCACTACGAACACAACCTGAGTGAGAACGAGATCGAAAAGTCCGAGCTCTTTTTTAAAGACAGCACTACGCGCTTCAACGTCACGCTCAGCTTCGGCGACGGTTGGCGAGGAATTGGTCTCTTCAGTGTTCATTGGCGGTTTCTCTGTGCCGCCTCTGTGTTCTCTGTGCCTCTGTGGTTAGAGATAGTTAAGTAAAGATCACCACAGAGACACAGAGGACACAAAGGTTGCACAGAGAAGAATTCAGATTAGGACACCATTCAGCCATTGGACCACATCTGGCCGCATTTCGGGAACAAATTCGTGCGCCGCGTCATAGCTCTTGAACTGAACGGACCGCGCACGTGTCCTTAGTTGGCGTTCGTAATCCTGCACACGTTCCGGTGAATAAAACTCGTCGCGTGTTCCGGCAAGATGGAACACGTCGAGCTGCGTCTGGCGATAGGTAGTGCTAGTTTCCCAATCTCCGGGAATGCCGCCACAGATACCTACCACGCCGCGCAAATGCTCGGGATGTGTGAATGCGAAACGGTAATTCAGCGCGCACGACTGCGAAAAGCCGAGCAGGAAAACACGCGATGGGTCACCGATGCCTTCGCCTGTCAGGATGTCAATCAGGTCTAACATTGCTCGATGATGAACTGCGACTGACTCTTCTGGTTTGAAGTTTGTTAACCAGCCAAAGCCGAATCGCAATGGACCACCGGCGTCACGGGGCTCCTTGATGTGCTGATGAAATCCCTGCACGGAGGCGATCGCGAATTGTTCGGGCGCCATAAGTTGCGCTTCACGCATTATCTGACGTTTATTTGCGCCGTAGCCGTGTAGTGCGATCAGCAGCGGCGCCGGTGAAACGGTACCGGGTCGCAGATCGTAGTAGAGGTTTATCCGAGCCTCTAAAATGCGGTCGAGTTGTGTATCCACAGGTTAGGCAGATTACCACCGATTTCTAGAATCTGTGTATCGATGCTACGATGACTGAAACTCTTTCCCAGCGAGGTGCAATGATGAAATTTCCCGGTGGATTCAATATTCAACAGATGATGAAGCAGGCGCAGGTGATGCAGGAAAAGATGCAGAAAGAGATGGAAGAGCTGCGCGTTGAAGCTTCAGCCGGCGGTGGCGTGGTGACGGTGGAAATGAAAGGCAATCACGAAATCGTGGCGCTCAAGATCGATCCCGAAGCGGTGAAAGACGGCGACGTCGAAATGCTGCAGGACATGATTCTGGCCGCGGCTAACGAAGCCAATCGGAAAGTTGACGAAGCAATGAAGGGCAAGCTGGGTGGTATGTTGCCGCCGGGTTTGGGAGGCATGTTCGGATAATTGATTTTTGTACTTTGATCTTTGTGCTTTGTAGTTAAACGAACGAAGCACCAAGGACAAAGTACCAAGTACAAAATGCTAGAGTACGCCGAGCCAGTCACCAGACTAATCGATGAATTGAAACGACTGCCGAGTATTGGCCACAAGTCGGCGCAGCGGCTCGCGTTTTATATCATGCGTGCGCCCGAAGCCGACCTCGAGCGGTTGATCGCTGCACTCAGAGAAGTTAAGCAAAGGATCGTTCTTTGCTCGATCTGTAACAACCTCACTGAAGTCGATCCATGCCGGTTCTGTGCGTCACCGACGCGTGATCATTCCGTGATCTGCGTGGTGGAAGAGCCTCACAGTCTTGTAGCGGTGGAAAAGACACGAAGCTTCAAAGGCGTGTATCACGTGCTGCACGGCAGTCTTTCGCCGATTCGTCACATTGGACCAAGCGAACTTCAGCTCGCGAATCTCCTGCCGCGTCTAAAACCGGAAAACAATGATGGCGTGGCGGTGAAGGAAGTAATACTCGCTACAAATCCAACCACTGAAGGCGAAGCGACCGCTAACTACATCAGTCGTCTTTTAAAACCTCTTGGTTTGCGAGTAACGAGAATCGCGATGGGAATGCCGGTAGGAAGTGACCTCGAATACGTTGACGAGGTCACCATGGACAAAGCACTCGCAAATCGACACGAAATATAAGCCACAGATAAACACGGATTACACAGATAAGAAATAAAATCCGTGTAATCCGTGGCTAAAAATTTTTCTTAAAAACGGACGTGCTCTGGGGCGACACCGTCCTTACATTCAGGACAATCCCCATCGTCATACATCTTCACGTCAAAGTCGATTAAAGACTTCACCGGTACATCCTCAACTTCGTTCGGCGCCAGATCGAAACGCACAATCGCGCCGCAACCAATAATTCTCGCTCCCAGCGACTTCACCAGATTCACTGTTTCGCCAATCGCGTGTCCGCTGCGAATGATGTCGTCGACTATGATGCAGGGATTGACGTCGCCCTGGTTCACATACTGCCGAAACATGCGTTTGCCTTCCTCCTGCTCGGCCCAGTAGATCTGTTCCGCGTTGAGCGCATCGCGCACGCCGAAAGCGACGGGAATTCCACCCGAACTGGGACTGATGACGGCAACCTTTGGCAGTTGGCTCGAGATATCCTTTTCAAGTCGAAACTTCCGGCTCAGCGCCACTGCGAGGACACGCGCCGTGTCGTAATAACGGAACGCCAGCGGCATCTGAAAGTAGTGTGGCGAGTGCTTTCCGTTTCGATAAATGAAGTGGCCTTCACGAAACGCTCCGGTGCGCGTCAAAATCTGCATTACTGCATCTTGGGAAGGAATAAGCTGGACCATGCAGAGGCTCCTGTTAGTTCTTTGTACTTTGAACTTTGTTCTTTGTCCTTTGTGCTTGATAACCAAATACAAAGTACAAAGCTCAAAGTACAAAGCTCAAAACCGCGCCAGAGCATACATCAATTACTCGGTTTTCGCAGCACGTTCGACGAAGCGTCGCTGATCGCGCGGTAAACCTTCCGGTAACGAGTCGACTGCGAACCACTCCGCACATTCAACTTCCATCGTCAGCGGTTTAACCGTTGCGTTAGCGCGAGCGCGAAACAGCACTTCGACCTGTTTCGGTTTCTTGAACGACCGTGCCGCGAACACCTCAACGTCTTCAACTTCCAAACCGATCTCTTCGCGCAGCTCCCGTCGCAGACAATCGATCGGTTGTTCACCTCGTTGGAGGAAACCGCCGGGCAATCCCCAGCCGCTGCCGGCGCGAAAGCGGTGTTTTAGAAGCAAAACCTGTTTCTGATCGTTGAAAACTACGGCTCCAGCCGTGACCGTGAAGCGGGTATTCGTAAGTCGCATGCTCAAGCGCCGCATCCGCACGGGGAGTGAGCGCCAGACTTTGCTGATGAGATTCTGAAAAACGGCCACAGATAAACACTAATAACATGGATCGTGTACAATGCGCCCAATATGTCAGCAACTGAAACCGTCGCCGTCCCAAAACGAATTACAAACGCACAGACCGTTTGTAATGAGAAAAACGAGAAGGGAAAACCCTGTTGGGGTCATCTGAAGCAGTTGCGAACCGCCGGCGAAGCGGCCGAGATCCATCTGCGTGGTGACGATGTTCTGTACAAGTGCCAGACGTGCGGCACGCTTTACATGGGTCCACCGCTCGGACACGTACGCGATCCTTACAAGCAAAGCCGGTTTGTTGAAGCCGAGTTGCAGGCGTTATTGCAGGCGGCGGGTGGAACTCTTCCGGTTATCAAGAAGGATGAGCGCGGCGTTTTTGTGATGGTTGAAACCGTGGTGGGCGATCACGGTCATGCCGCGAAGCCTGCGCCGGCAGCGAAAGCTGCGGCACCGGCAGCGAAAGCCGCAGCCCCGGCAGCTCCGAAGGCTGCAGCACCGGCGGCACCGAAACCCGCAGCTCCCAAACCCGCGGGTGAGCACAAACTCGGCCAAAACCCGAATCGACAACTGTTCCGTCGTTCAACTTATGCTGGAGTTAAAGACACTGGACCAGTAGCAGGTGAGACATTCGAACAAAAGGTTGCGAGATTGAAAGCCGTTTCGGCTGGTGCGAAGCAGCGTGCGGAAGAAGGTGGTGGTGAATCCGCGCCTGTCGCCGCAGCTCCCGAGGCGCCTGAAGTGCTAACGACTCTGGCGCCTGATCAGGAAGTACCGCCACCCGCAGCAGCAGCAGCTCCTCCGGCACCGGCATCAGCACCGGCACATAAACCAACCGGCAATGCCGATCGTTCACTCATGAAGCGATCGACATACTGCGGCGTAGTCGACACAGGCCCGGTTCCCGGCGAAACATTCCAACAAAAAGTCGCACGTCTCGCTGCCGTCTCAGCAGCCGCGAAGCAACGCTCTGAAGGCGGGTAACGCCACAAAAAACCACAAAGAAAAACTAGCCACAAAAAGGCACAAGAAGCACATAAAAGAGAACCTCTCAGTCAGAATATTTTTTGTGCTTTTTGTGCCTTTTTGTGGCTAGATCTGTTTTGTGATTTTTACTGGCTTTCGGTAACGACCAGGCCCTCTCGAGCGAGTTTCCACGAGAGGACTTCGGCGCCTTCTTCTGCGGCGAGGGCAGACTCGACGTCGGCACGTCTTCCTGAGGCACAGAGGAACGCGATGCAGCCGCCGCCGCCTGCGCCGCAGACTTTTGCGGCTTCGGCGCCGTTGGCGAGTGCTTTCTCGACCAGCATATCCATTTGTG
>DASTVU010000345.1:0-4481 GCA_035758935.1 Pyrinomonadaceae bacterium
GCGAAAGCGCCGTCGAAGCTGAGTTTGATGGAAGAGACCGGCGTGATGTTCTACGAGAAGTCTGACGGCGGTGCACCATGGCGCAGCGAAGCGGACGTCAGCAATCTACTCGAACGCAAGATGGCGCTCTCGTTGGCTGCGGACGGCGCGGGATTCGTCGAGTGGATCTGGAACACAAATCCTTACATGAATTCGACGAATGAAGTCGGTATCGGCTTTCATCGTGTTGATGGAACTGCGAAACCTGAGCTCGAGCCATTTCTCCGTATCGCAAAGTTCATGGCCCAACACGGACAGCATCTGAAGGATCGTGTGCCTGAACCCGTCGCGATGGTGATTCCTCACTCGCAGATGTTTTCACCGCGCAGCTTTGCGCAGGAGGCGACGCGCAGGTGTGTGCGGGCGATGTATTACCACTGCGGAGTGCCGATGCAGGCGGTCAGCGAATATACGCTCGGCGGGTATGCCGGACAGGCGAAGTTGATCGTTGTGCCCTCGCCGCGTGTGTTGACTGAGAAGTGTTGGGAAGGTCTGGTTGCGGAAGCTATGCGCGGAGCAACGGTTGCGATCTCGGGGCCGTTCTACGAAAACGCTCACTGGCTTCCGGTCCGAGAGTTTGCGAAAACCTACGTCAAGATTGAGCCGGTTGGGCAAACGGAAGGAATCAAGATCGCTGATCAAAACCACCTGGTGCGTTACGAAGGCGAGAAGATGCAGCGGATTGAGAAAGTTGTTTTCACGCAGGATGTGCCGCTCGTTGTTAGACAGGGTTCCGGAACGATTATTTGGAGCCATTTGCCTCTTGAGCTTAGCGACTCGATGACGGCGCTCGCTGCGTTCTATCGTCTCGCACTCACGCAAGCGCGAATCGCGCCCATATTCAGTGCTGTTCCCCGCAGACCTGATATTCTGATCTTGCCGTCCGTCTTCCGCGATGTTGTGCTTTATACGTTCGTGTCGGAAAGCAATTCCACGACGAGGACGGTGGTGACGCACCTCGAGTCGCGCAGTCAATTCCCCGTCGTGCTGGCGGCGCAGCGGACCGCGATGGTGCTCATCGATCGAAAAACCGGAAGACTATTGGCCACGGATGAACGCGGATGAAGAAGAAGGATCTGTTTCTCATTGCCTTCGTAATGCTCGTTGCTGTGCAGGTGAACGCACAGACTAAATGGCAACTCGTCTGGTCGGATGAGTTTGATTACAGCGGTCTGCCCGACCCGGCAAAGTGGGGTTACGACGTCGGTGGGCATGGATGGGGCAATAAGGAGTTGCAGTTTTACACGAAGGATCGGAAAGAGAACGCGCGCGTCGAGAATGGTCATTTAGTCATCGAGGCACGGCGGGAAGACTGGGAAGGACGCCAATACACATCCGCGCGGCTCATCAGCAAAGGTAAAGGCGACTGGACTTACGGTCGTATCGAAGTGAGTGCCAGACTGCCAACTGGTCGCGGTACGTGGCCCGCGATCTGGATGCTTCCGACTGGCTGGGAATATGGTCGTTGGCCCAGTAGTGGTGAGATCGACATCATGGAGCACGTCGGGTTTGATCCGGACATGGTCCATGCCTCGGTGCATACGAAGTCGTACAACCACAACATCAACACACACAAGACCGCAAAGATGCGTGTGTCGAACGCACGCAGTGAATTTAACGTCTACGCGATCGAATGGGACGCGCAGGAAATCCGCGCATACATCAACCAGCAGCACTACTTCACCTTCAAGAACGAACGCCTGACGAACCCGGCAGCTGATTTCAAACAGTGGCCCTTCGACAAACCCTTCCACCTCCTCCTCAACATCGCCGTCGGTGGAACCTGGGGCGGCCAAAAAGGTGTTGACGAAAAAATTTGGCCACAACGCATGGAAGTTGATTACGTCAGGGTTTATCAGCTACAAAAAGCCACAAGCAACACAATTAATTAGGAGTATCATTTGCCGCATGTCAAAGACCCTTTTCCCGCTTCTTCTTCTGATTTCCCTTTTTACAGTTCAGCTTTCGGCACAAACGACCCAGCCTGACGACTACAACGCTATCTTCAAAACAATGAAGTGGCGTTCGATTGGTCCGTTTCGTGGTGGACGTTCGGTGGCTGGAACCGGTGTCATTGGCGATCCGAAGACTTACTACATGGGGACGACGGGCGGTGGCCTCTGGAAGACGGACGATATGGGGATCAGTTGGCGCAATATCTCTGATGGGTACTTTAAGACCGGGTCTGTCGGCGCCATTGCGGTCGCCGATAGCGATTCGAATGTGGTGTACGTCGGCATGGGTGAACATGCGGTGCGTGGTGTGATGACGCACCACGGCGATGGAGTCTATAAATCCACCGATGCCGGCAAGACATGGAAGAAGATCGGACTCGATGCCACGCAGCACATCTCGCGCATCGTCGTTGATCCTAAAAACCCAAACATCGTTTTCGTCGCTGCCCAGGGCGCGCTGTACAGCAGGTCGAAAGAGCGCGGTGTTTACAAGTCCGTCGATGGCGGCGCAACGTGGAAGCTCGTTTTGTCTGTGGACGACAAAACCGGCGCGTCGGAATTATCGATGGACATGAACAATCCGCGGATTCTTTACGCCGCGATGTGGGAACACGGGCGGTTGCCGTGGAAAGTAATCAGCGGCGGACCCGGTAGTGGTCTCTATAAATCGACTGACAGTGGCGAGACGTGGGAGAGGTTGAAAGACGGTTTGCCGGAAGAGCTCGGCAAGATGTCGATCGCAGTCAGCCGTTCGAATCCGGAAAAAGTTTACGCACTGATCGAAAGCGATTCTGATAAAGAAGCCGGTGGACTCTTTGTTTCAGAGAACGGCGGGAAGAAGTGGAGCCGTATCACGAACGATCATCGTCTGGTTCAGCGCGCTTGGTATTACATCGAACTCTTCATCGATCCGAAGAATGAAGACACGATCTACGTCCTGAGTGCTCCGGCATTGCGCTCAACCGACGCCGGCAAAACGTGGGAAACACTTTCAGGCACGCACGGCGACTTTCACGATCTCTGGATTAACCCGAACGATCCAAACAACTTCATCATCTCCAACGACGGCGGCTCAGCGATAACTTTCAACGGCGGCAAGAGCTGGAGCACGCAGAGCAATATGCCGACGGCGCAGTTTTATCGCATCAACGTCGACAATCAGTTTCCGTATCGCATTTATGGTGGACAGCAGGACAACACGTCTGTCTCGATCGCGAGTCGCGAGTTGGGAGGCGGTGGCATCGGTACGTCGAGTTGGACCTACTCCGCCGGCGGTGAGAGCGCATTTCTCGCGTTCGATCCCAATAACCCCAAATATGTTATGGGCGGCAGCTATCAGGGGACGATTGAGGTACTCGATACCGCCGCGCAGGCGTCCACGCAAGTCATGGCGGCGCCGATTCAGTATCTCGGGATGGACGCGAAAGACATCAAGTATCGTTTCAACTGGAACTCGCCGATCATCTGGAGTAAACACGAGCCCAACACCTTCTATCACGGCTCTCAATATCTGTTGAAGACGAGCGACATGGGTCGCACGTGGAAGGAAGTCTCGCCCGATCTCACGCGTAACGAGAAGGAGAAGCAAGGTAAGGGTGGCGGTCCATATACAAATGAAGCGGTCGGCGCGGAAAACTATGGCACGCTCGCGTACGTTATGGAATCGCCACACGAGAAAGGCGTGATCTGGACCGGCAGCGACGATGGGCTTGTCTATGTCACGCGCGATGGTGGCGCAAACTGGAAAAACGTAACACCCCGCGGACTGGCAGAGTGTTTGATCAACGCGATCGAAGTCTCACCACACGACAAAGCAACTGCCTACATCGCAACCACTCGCTACAAATTCAACGATCACGCACCGGGTTTATACAAAACTACGGATTACGGTAATACGTGGACCAAGATTAGCGACGGCTTGCCCGCGAATGCGTTTACGCGAGTCGTTCGTGAAGACGACGTTCGTCGGGATCTCTTGTTTGCGGGAACGGAACTGGGTGTGTTTATTTCGTGGAACGGCGGCAGAAATTGGTCGCCATTTCAGTTGAATCTGCCGATCACTCCGATAACCGATCTGCGCGTTCACAAAGGTAACTTGATCGCGGCCACGTCGGGACGATCCTATTGGGTCCTCGACGACTTGAGTGTGCTGCGCCAGTACAAAACGGACGGGCCGTCGTTCGCGATCTACCGTCCTGAAGGCACATATCTCGTGAACGGAGGCAGCGAACTGGACCGAACTGAAGCGGAGTTTACAGGCGCGAGTACGTTCAGAGGAGTTAATCCTGCGACCGGAGTTGTTCTTTACTATCAACTGCCCGAGCTGAAGAAAGGCGACGAGATCTCCCTCGAGATCAAAGACGCTTCCGGAACTGTTGTTCGCAATTTTTCTTCAAAGGCTGACGAGAAATTTATCAGATACGATGCTGGTCCAAGACCGGATCCGGTGTTGTCAAAGAACAAAGGCCTGAATCGCTTTGTTTGGGA
>DASTVU010000346.1:0-3167 GCA_035758935.1 Pyrinomonadaceae bacterium
CGTCGCCTTCTCGCGCACGAACTGACGCACGTTGTCCAACAGTCAAGTTCGAGCCCCGCGCTCCCTTTGACTATCTCCGAACCCTCGGACCGAAACGAAAGACAGGCAGACCAGGTCGCTACGGATATCGCTGAGCGCGGCTTGTCGTTCGCAGGCGTACCTGTCATGCCTCAAGCTGCCTTGATGCGTGATTTCGCATTAGAGCCACCCGCCGTCGTGCCAGAACAGCGTGAATTGACAGCGGCTCAGATTCGAGAGGCCATTCGATTCAACCGGGCCAGGTATAACGAAGAATCGACCCGCTTAATTCAGGATGTAGTGGGTGCAGAAGTAACCGGCACCTTCGACGAGTTGACGGTGCGGATGATAGCGTCGATGCAAAGGGAGTATGGCTTAGTACCAGCGGACGGCAAGCTTGGTCCCGACAGTTATGATCACCTCATTCGCGAGTTGCAAGCGGAAAACGTCACACCGGGCGAGTGCGTGACGATGTTTCATATTGTTGGTCCTCAGCCGCTGGCGTTCTTCCGCAATTCGGCTACTCAGGGAAGTATCAACTCGCGCTTCGAAATTCGTGCTCGCTTCGATCCACGCTGCAACTGCAACGACTTCGAATACCGCCAATTCATCAGCGGTCACGTCGAACTGCTTGAGGCGGCTCCACCCGGTGTCACGCCACCCGCAACTTCTGGTTGCGCTAGACTGATTTCGTCAACGGCTGGAGTCATCGCCTGGGACATGGATCGCTGCTTCAGGCACCTTCCGAGTGGCCGGCTGAGGCGCGGCCTGCGCGAAGATGGCGACACTTCTATTCCCGCAGGCAGGGCGGGGCACTTTTACGGTCATCGCGACGATGTAGCGCACGCCCGGCGCGACCGGTATCTTCCCGATCGGGCTACCGGCTGCATCTACGAGGGTTTTGATGTCCCTGAGTTGAACCCAGTGCCCGCCACGCCAGGCGATACGGGCGACGTTTATGACTGGCAAATGCGTTTTCGAGGAATCATCCAGCGCCGGGACGGTACGGTTGTGAGCGAGAAATTCTGGAACATAAATGGAACGATCACAATTCCATGAGCAAAAGATGTTGGGATAGTGAAACATCTTTCGCGAAATCGTCACTAACTCCTTGTTAGATAACCACTCCCTGCGGTGTAATCCCATTGAAGCCAATTTTCGGAGCCACGGAAAATCGCGGATCCGAGCCCTGAGATCGGAGTCTGGAAGAGAATGAGGATCTTGCCGCGCCTCAATATGCCGACGCGAAAAGCGGCCCGCCGTATCTGGCGACACACAAAAGCCCGCCTCAACCTAAAGCGTATCTACTATTCAGTTGAGTTTGTCCTCTTTGTAGTTATTTTCTTCGTTGTCTTCTCAGGCAGTCGACTGCGGTTCATCGATGCGTGGGGCGGCCGGATGGACACTATTGTCTCCGTGTTCCTGCTTGTTGTTTTTGTTGTTACTCACATTGTCGCGCGTCGCCGGCTGTTGCCTAAGATTGAACGCTATTACGCTCCCGCGCCATACGATGAGCGCAAGATCTTTTTCGACCTCGGACAGGGTTCCCAACACGTCGCCAGTATCGATCAGCTTTATCAACGCGTAGCTGAGAAAGTCAGAAACGCACTCGATGCAAGCAATGCCGCCATCTTCATTCGCGACGATACCACCGGAAACTTCAACCTGCGTGTTTTAACGGGTGGTCCGGCGGAAAGCTGTCCTCCCGGGAAACCCTTGCAGTTGAATAAGCGCGCATTCGTGGTTCGGCGGCTCATGAATCTCTCGACGCCGCTATTGATCGAACCGCGTGAGATCGAAACCTGGTCGCAGGCACTGAATTCGGTCTTACCTTCGACACGCGAAGAGCGTGCGAGTGAACACGAGATATTGCGCACGATCAAGTCGACGCTGCTGGTCCAGATAAGACAAAAGAACGAGCTCGTCGGAATACTCTCGTTTGGTCCGAGACGCGGTGGCTTTCAATACGCCGTTGCCGATCGAGAACTACTGATGTCGATCGCCGCTCAACTCGCGTTGATAATCGACAATGCGCGATTGACCGAACGCATGGTGGCCCAGGAACGAATGCGTCGGGAGCTCGCTCTCGCTGCGGAAGTGCAACAGCGTCTTCTTCCATCTTGCGCGCCAAAAGGTATCGGGATGGAGGTTGCCGGTTTCTGCGAACCCGCACGCGGTGTGGGCGGAGACTATTACGACTTCATCAACTTCGACAACAGCAGCCAGCTTGGTTTGGCCATCGCCGACGTCGCCGGCAAAGGGATGCCGGCGGCGTTGTTGATGTCGACAGTGCAGGCTACGTTGCGGAGTTTGACGGCGAGGAATGGCTCCAGCAACGGTGCACATTCCGAGTTGTCGTCAATCGTAGGCAAGCTGAACCGTCTGTTGTTCAACACCACCAACGGTGAACACTACGTCACGTTCTTTTACGCGACATTTGATGGAGCCACACAGCTGCTTACTTACGTGAATGCAGGTCACAATCCGCCAATCTATCTTCAGGCTGACTCCGATTTAGAAGTTCGTCAACTCACTTCGGGCGGATTGGTGGCGGGCGCGTTTGAGCACTCCGCGTATGAACAGGAAACAGTTCAGATGAAACCAAACGATCTCCTGTTCTTGTACACAGATGGTCTTAGCGAAGCGCTGAACGTCGAAGGCGAAGAGTTTGGCACCAGCCGCATCATGGACACGTTGAAATCGATAAAGTCTCTGTCGGCCGATCAGATCCGCGACGTAGTTGTGCGACGTGTCAAAGAGTGGTGCACCGGCATGTCCCTTTATGACGACCTGACCTTCGTCGTCATGAAGGTTAAGTGAGCCACAAAAAGCACAAATGAAATCCAGCCACAAAAAGGCACAAAAAGCACAAAAGATCTGAGAACAGGTGGCGTCCAATAAAAATTCAGTTTTTGTGCTTTTTGTGCCTTTTTGTGGCTAAAAAAGGAGCAGTGGCATGAGGAACTTCATCCAGGATTTGCGCTATGGCATTCGCATGATGGCAAAGCGACCGGGCTTCACTCTGATCGCTGCGCTCACACTCGCCCTCGGTATCGGCGCCAACACCGCAATCTTCTCCGCCGTCAACGCAGTGTTGCTCAAACCATTGCCATTCCCGGAGTCCGAACAGCTCGTCGATCTTGCTGAAA
>DASTVU010000347.1:0-7757 GCA_035758935.1 Pyrinomonadaceae bacterium
CGATTACGACGAACTACAAAAGATTGCTGAAGAACATCGACCCAAGCTGCTCGTCTGCGGTGCGTCAGCTTATCCACGCATCATCGACTTCGAACGCATCGGGCAGATTGCACGCAGTGTCGGCGCGCGCATGTTTGCCGATATCGCCCACATCGCTGGCCCAATCGCCGCCGGGCTGCATCCGTCGCCAGTGCCACACGCGGATTACGTGACGACGACTACTCACAAAACGCTGCGTGGCCCCCGTGGCGGATTGATTCTTTGTCGGGAGGAACACGCGAAAGAGATCGATCGCAGGCTCTTTCCGGGCGTCCAGGGTGGGCCGTTGGTGCACATCATCGCCGCCAAAGCGGTCGCATTCGGCGAGGCTTTGCGTGAGGACTTCAAGGAGTATCAGCGCCAGGTGCTCAAGAATGCGAAAGCGTTGGCGAGTGAATTACAGGAACAGGGACTGCGCGTTGTCTCAGGTGGTACTGACAATCACCTGATGCTTGTCGATGTGTGGATGGACGGCAAAGGCATCACCGGCAAGGATGCCGAGAAAGCTCTCGAAGCCGCGCTTATTACAGTCAACAAGAACACAATTCCATTCGATCAGAACAAGCCCTTCGTCGCGTCAGGCTTGCGAATCGGTACACCCGCTGTCACCACACGCGGGATGAAAGAAGCGGAGATGCGAGAGATTGGACGTCTAATCGCGGAAGTGATTCACGCGCCCGAGTCGGAAGAAGTGCGGAACAAAGTAAAGCGCGACGTCGCTGATCTGACGGCGCGGTTCCCGTTGTACCCGAAGCGGCTGAAAGCCACAGATTTACACGGATAACACAGATCAATCTGTGTAGATCGGTGAAAATCCGTGGCAAATAAGTTCTTATGCTAGAAGTTTTTGGTCCGGATGGACTGATCGCGAAGGCGCATCCCGAATATGAGTATCGGCCCGGCCAGATTGACATGGCGCGGGCGGTGATGCGCGCGTTTGAGGATAAGCGACATCTCATCGTTGAGGCCGGAACAGGCACAGGGAAGACACTCGCTTATCTCGTACCCGCAGTTGCTGCTGCACTCGGCGGCAATGGTCGCGTCATCGTTTCCACCGGCACCAAAAACCTGCAGGAACAGTTAATGGAGAAAGACATTCCCTTTCTCCAGAGCATCCTCCCAAAGCCCTTCGCTGCGACCTACATGAAGGGGCGGAATAATTATCTCTGTCTGAACCGGCTCGCGCGCGCGCAGTCAGCGCCGGTGCTCGAAGGTCTCGATGAGGTCGATTACTTCGAAGAGGTTAGCCAATGGTCGCGGGAAACCGAGATTGGTGATCGTGCCGAGCTCTTGAATCTGCCCGAGTCGCTTTCCTTCTGGCGCCACATCGATGCGCGTTCTGAATCGTGTTTGGGCCAGAAGTGCCCTGAATTCGACGCTTGCTTCATCACACGCATGCGCAATCGCGCTTCGGAGGCAGACATCGTCGTCGTCAATCATCACCTCTTCTTCGCAGATCTGAGTTTGCGTAACGGCAACTTCGGATCGGTGTTGCCCGATTACACGGCAGTCATACTCGACGAAGCACATCTCATTGAAGAAGTCGCTTCCGAATACTTCGGCGCACAGGTTTCCAACTACCAGATCGACGATCTCGTGCGTGATCTAGGCATGCTCACGATCGAAGATGCTGAAGTCGACAAAGAGCTGACGCACAGCGTCGCGCGTATGTCGCGATTTTCTGACAGCTTCTGGATGGGATTTCGCGATGGCCGCGGCGAAGACGGTCGTTATCCGATCATTCCGGGAACGTTTGCGAAGAAAAAAATGAGCGGCGAGTTGGAAGCGACGCCGTTGGGCGAGTTGTACCTCGCTCTCGAAGGCGCCATCGCCCGCACAGAAACGACGCTCGATGCGTTTCAGGAAAAACCTCCTGAAGTTGAGAGTCTGATTCGTCGCTTGCGCCAGATCCGTTTTGAGCTCGAGTTTATCGTTACGGGCACGGACAGGAAGTTTGTCTACTGGCTGGAACGAAGAAACAGGGGCGTGTTTCTGCGTGCATCACCGATCGACGTTGCCGGTCTTTTACAGGACAAGTTGTTTGAGGAAGTGCCGACAGTAGTGCTGACATCTGCGACTCTCTCGAGTGGTGGCAACTTCAGCTTCATTCGCGATCGACTGGGATTGGACACCGCCGACGATCTGATTGCGGAGTCGAGTTTTGATTACCAAAGCCAGGCCATACTTTATCTGCCGGCGAGGATGCCCGACCCGCGCGATCGTGAATGGGGCAATGCAGCAGCGGCCGAAGTCGCACGGATACTCAACGCGACCGAAGGCCGAGCATTTGTGTTGTCGACGAGTCTTGCCGGCATGCAGTCTTTATTTGAAAACGTTTGGGCTGAGATCGACTATCCATGCCTGGTGCAGGGTAGTGCGTCAAAGGGTCAACTACTCAAGAAGTTTCGTGAAACACCAAACGCGGTGTTGTTTGCAACGTCGAGTTTCTGGCAGGGCGTGGACGTGCGCGGTGAACAATTATCTTGTGTGATTATCGATAAACTGCCGTTTGCGGTTCCGACTGATCCGATCGTTGCTGCGCGACAGAGATACATTGAAGACTGTGGTGGCTCGAGTTTTTACGAATACAGCGTACCGCAGGCGATCATCGCTTTGAAGCAGGGACTGGGACGTTTGATTCGCAGCACGACCGATCGAGGTGTGCTGGCAATACTCGATCCGCGCTTGCGAACAAAGGGCTATGGCCGCACTTTTCTACAGAGCCTGCCGCCGTGTCGCGTGACTTCGCGAATCGATGATCTTGCGAGTATCTTATCTACAGACTAATTATGCCGGGACAATTTGAAGTAATGATTGAGCGAAACTTCTCCAGCGCGCATCAACTGCGTGGTTACAAGGGGAAGTGTGAGAATCTCCACGGTCACAATTACAAGATCGAAATCTATGCGCGCGGACGTGAGTTGGATAACGTCGGGTTGCTGGTCGATTTTGTGGAATTGAAAGCGGCGGCGGATGAGGTAGTAACTTACCTCGACCACAGAAACATCAACGAACTGCCACCGTTTGACGAATTGCAACCATCCGCCGAGAACCTCGCGAAGTACGTGCTCGAGCGCGTCGCGAAGCGTGTTGGTGATGATCGCGTGCAGATCTATAAGGTGCGCTGCTTTGAAACACCTACAAGCGTAGCCACCTATCTAATCGATTAATAGGTTATAGGACCTATTTCAAAGACTCAGGCATATCAGCCACCGTATAAGCCATCACCGCCATCGTCGCGACGCAGAGCTGGAGCTCGCGTGGGTTCACTTTGTCGAGCGTATCGGCCGGCGTGTGGTGAATATCGAAGTAGTGTGTGCCGTCCACATCCAGGCTGGCGCCCACCACGCCTTCACGCATGATTGGACCAATGTCCGCACCCCCACCAGTCGCGGCAATCTGATCGGCGCCAATTCCCGATAAGAGTTTTGCAATCTCCTGCATGTTGGAACGTACTTGCAGTGGCGCTGTCGCAGCGAGTCCGAATCCTTCCGGTCTGTAGACGCCCGAATCGGATTCAATCGCGAGAATGTGTTTTGCCAGTTCCGCGCGATAGGCGTCGCGATAAGCGTTGCCTCCGCGCAGTCCATTCTCTTCGTTTGTGTAAAGCACAACACGGATGGTTCGTCGCGGTCGCAGCCCGAGCTCTTTGAGTAGTCGCACGGCTTCCCACGCAACGATGCAACCGCCGCCATCGTCATGTGCACCCTGGCCCACGTCCCACGAATCAAAGTGGCCGCCGATAACAATCACTTCATCCGGCTTCTCGGACCCCTTCAACTCCGCGATCACGTTTGCTGATTCCGCATCGGGCAAAAACTTCGCTGCCATCTTGAGCCGCAGCGTTGGTCGATCGCCACGATCATTCATTCGCTGCAAAAACTCCGCTACTTCGATAGTGATGGCAGCGACAGGAATCTTCGGTAGGTTTGGATCGTAGCCCATCGCACCCGTGTGTGGCGTCTGCAGGCTCACCGGCGTGATTGAGCGGACGAGCGCTGCCACTGCTCCATAACGCGCAGCACGCGACGCACCCTGCAAACGATAGGCAACAGTGGCTCCGTAACTTGTATACGGCACGTTATAAACAACGATCTTTCCACGCACCTTTTCGCCCAGTCGATCGAGTTCGGCAAAGTTGCGCACGACGATCGCTTCAGCCGAAATGCCTTCGGCAGGCGTGCCGACACTGTTGCCCAGTCCCAGAACTTGCAGGTTTCTGGGAACCGGCGTGAGCATCTCGAGACTCTCTTCGCCGCGCACCCAGTGCGGCACCATGACTTTTTCCGCACGTACATTATCGAGAGCATCGCGCTTCATTTCCGCAACGGCCCATTCGATTGCGCGCTCGAGATTTTTTGAGCCGCTGAGACGGTTACCGATATGGTCAGTCAGGTGTGCAAGCCGGGAATATGCGCGATCGCTCGTCAAAGCCGCACCGATGATGCGTGCAGCCGCAGCACGATAACTATCAATCTTGACAGTTGGTGGCGGCAAAGGTGTCGGTGTTGGGGTAGGCGACGCCAACGGCTGTGCGCCCGGTGGTTGCTGAGCTTGAACTGCGAAAGCGATGCAATTGAGAGTGAAAACAAGTGCGACGAGTTGTAAGAAACGCACGTAAGCATATTCCTCCGCTGATGTTGGAGAACAGTGCAGTTTAGCCTAGCCATGAAAAAGCACAAAAAGCACAAGCCAACTTTCGAATCAAAAACAAACTTTACGAAAAGAATCCTGTCAGTCTGCACCTAAAACGAACACAAGGAGATTTTGATATGGCAACAACTGCAACTTCACGGAGCGAGCGCATCCAGGCGTCACCACAGAAGATCACGACATTCCTCTGGTTTGACAAAAACGCCGAGGAAGCAATCAATTTCTACGTCTCCATTTTCAAGAACTCGAAGATCCTGAACACCACACATTACGGCGACTCAGGAGCAGGTCCGAAGGGAACTGTCATGACCATCGATTTCGAGCTCGATGGGCAACAGTTTGTGGCGCTAAACGGTGGCCCAACCTTCAAATTCACTGAAGCCATATCGCTTGTCGTTAATTGCGACACACAGCAGGAAGTCGACTACTTCTGGGAGAAGCTTTCAGCGGACGGAGGGCAAACAGTCGAATGCGGATGGCTAAAGGACAAGTTCGGACTCTCGTGGCAGATCGTCCCAAATATCTTGTGGGAGTACTTTGCAGAGGGTGACCAGGCAAAGAACGACCGCATAATGAAGGCCGTGATGCAGATGAAGAAATTGGAAATTGAAGGGTTGGAGAAAGCCGCGGAAGGGAAGTAAGAAAAGGCAGTCCACAGATTACGCAGATTCTCTCTGTGTAATCTGTGGATAAACCAATGCGGGTAACGCCGGGTCTTTAGAAGCAGTGCGTTTGGCCATGAACGGCTTCTCGCAGAACCAGAAAAACACCCACGCAAACATAATCGTCGCTGGAACCACAGCCACAAACACATTTACTAGCTGCAACCAATTCGGATTAGTCCACTGCCACGACTGCATGATTACCAATTCATGCGTCAGGTAGATCGAATACGAAAAGATACCGAGCGTCGCGAAGTGCGAGACTAGCGAAGGAAGTTTCGCCTGGCGCAACCAACTCTGCTCGGAGAGCACCATTCGATTGACAACGATAAAAAATCCGAGACCCCAGAAGGGATGAATCGCAAACCACGCCGCGTTGTGCAGAAATGTATCTTTGTTAATTAAAGGCAAGTAGTTTGAGATCGCCGAAGCCGCAACGATCAGCACAGTCGCAAGACGCAGATCACGTGACCAGCCGCGCAGTTTTATCAGTCCGAAAAATGCTTCGACTCCGATTGCGCCTAGAGCCCAGGTAAACCAGTGGACCGCTGCCGCCTCGGGCACCGGGATACCGAAACCGGTTTTCCGCCAAACAAGGTGACTAAATACCATCCACGCTACGCGCGCAATCAGACAGACGGTAATCGTAACGCCCCAGCCCCAGCGAACGCGTATAAACAGCAACAGGAAATAGGCCAGGTAGAGTTGCTCTTCGATGGCGAGGGTCCAAAACACACCGTTGATGGTGTAACAGGTGTGGGGATCGAGGTTGTGAAGCATCAGCAGATGCATGCCGATGTCGTAAAAGAAAAAGTGCGTAAGATTGATGCCGACGGTCCCCGCCGTCAGCAGTAAAAACAAAAGCAGTGCGATTATGTAAGGCGGATAAAGCCTGCGCAGTCTTCGTTTCCAGAACGAGCCGAAGCGAATTTCAGGCTCGGTTCCGGCCGCCTTAGCTTTGGCCCATTGCAAGTGGATACAAAAGCCGGAGATCACGAAGAACAGAAAGACGCCGATGTAGCCAAACGAGCTGGCGAACTGGACCGCGCGAATCGGATATTGAAGGAGATTTTGGGGAAGAACTTTCTCGCCCTGCTCGACGGCGTGATAGAAAACGACGCCCAACGCCGCAATGCCTCGAAGTGCGTCGATGCCGCGTAGTCTTGTCGGGGTAGTCGTTGGGGGAGTGGTCATCATCAAAGACTAGCCACAGATTGACACGGATGAACACGGATAATCCATTCTTTTTTTATCCGTGTTATCCGTGTCAATCTGTGGCTCAATCATTCTTAAGCTGACACTAGTGATGGCACGTCGATATTGTACTTCCGGATTTTACTGTACAGACGCGGGCGGTAGATTCCCAGGAGGTTTGCCGCTGCCTGCTTGTTGCCGCCCGTGCGCTGAAGAGTTCTTTCAATTACGAGGCGCTCAATATCCTCGAGCGTCATGTTGGGCGGTACATCCCATGTGACGTTCGACGAGGTTCCTTCGGGCAACGAGCCGTTGTCGAAAGGCAGATCGATCGGCTCGATCTGTTTGTCCTTGGCGAGCAGGACAGCACGCTCGATCACGTTTTGCAGTTCGCGCACATTTCCGGGCCAGGAATGGCTAAACAATCTCTGATATGCAGCCTGCGAAACGCCCGTGATGGCCCGTTCATACTTCTGCGCGTACATGTGCAGAAAATGCTCGGTCAGCAGTTGAGTGTCTTCGCTTCGTTCGCGCAGTGGTGGTACGTGAATCGTGATTGTTGAGATTCGATAAAAAAGGTCGTCACGCAACAAACCATCACGAATCGCGTCCGCGGGTGGTCTGTTCGTCGAGCAGACGAGACGAAAGTCGACTGCATAGGTCTTCTCAGAACCGATCTTGCGATAACTTCTTTCCTGCAAAACACGCAACAGTTTCGGTTGCAGCTCGATCGGCATCTCAGCGATTTCATCCAGCATCAACGAGCCGCCGGCGGCGTGTTGGACCAGACCTTCCTTGTCTGCATGGGCGCCAGTGAACGCGCCTTTGGTGTGACCAAACAGCTCGGATTCGATCAGTTCTTTCGGCAGCGCTGCGCAGTTAACTTTGATAAACGGCTTTTTGGAACGGAGCGATTGATAGTGGATCGCATTCGCAATCAGCTCCTTGCCCGTGCCGGATTCACCAACGATCAGAACGTTCGCATCCGACTTCGCCACTGATTCGATCGTCTCGTAGATCTGCTGCATCGGCTTCGACGAACCGATGATGTTGAAATACTCGGCGCGCGTGGAGAGCTGGCGCCTCATGTTCGTAGTTTCCGCAACGAGTTCACGACGTTCGAGCGCCTTTTCAACCAGTGGTTGTAGTTCCTCGAAGTCGAAAGGTTTCTCGACGAAATAAAACGCACCAGCTTTCGTCGCTTCAACG
>DASTVU010000348.1:0-5034 GCA_035758935.1 Pyrinomonadaceae bacterium
CTTAATTAACTCCCGAAAAACAGCGTCTCTGATTTCCGGAGAAGCCAGTGGAATTGACTGGCTAATGGGTCTCATGATTCTTGGTTGAATTGTTATGAAGGGAATTTCGGTATGGACGTGTATGTTTCCACCGTTGCGGGAGAGCCCGCGAGATCCCGCACTGATGCGCATGCAGATGGAAGTACCTTCGTCCCTTGAGAAGCCACAATAAGTCGGTTTGCCACAAATCCGACACGGACGTTTTTTGCTAACGCGCGCAAAGCCGACGGAAATCATGGGTTTACGTTTTGCAGCAGCTCGGTTGGTATGAGATCGTGCGCGCAAATTTCATTTTTATGACCCACAAAATTCTCATTTTATGACCGACAAATTTCACTTTATGACCGACAAATTTCACTTTATGACCGAACCCACACCACCAAATCTAAACTTACTTGGCTCACAAACTCTTGCTGAATGAGCGTTCATTCAGTATTATGCGAAACGATTAATCTGGCGGAAGTGTCGGGAAGAGGAGTGGAGTGATGCGGATTGAGAAGGCGGCGGTGTTGGGGGCGGGGACTATGGGGGCGCAGATTGCCGCGCATCTCGCGAATGCTGGGGTGCCGACACTGTTGCTCGATATTCCGCCGCGCGAGTTGACGCCGGAGGAGCAGGCGAAGGGGCTCGGCTTGGATAATGCGCTAGTTAAGAATCGGATTGCGCGTAATGGGCTTGAGGCGGCGATAAAGGCTAAACCGGCGGCGTTCTTTACTCCGGAATTCGCTTCGCTCGTGACCGCGGGAAACTTCGACGACGACCTCGCAAAGATCAAAGACTGCGATCTGATAATCGAAGCAGTCGTCGAAAACCTCGACATCAAGCGCTCGCTCTTCGAGCGTGTCGAACAACATCGACGTCCCGGATCAATAGTCGCTTCAAACACCAGCGGTATTCCAATCCATTTGCTTGCCGAAGGACGCTCTGACGACTTCAAGCAACACTTTCTTGGCGTTCACTTCTTCAACCCGCCACGCTATCTACACCTCGTCGAAATCATTCGCACTGAATGGACCAAGCCGGAAGTTTCGTGCTTCCTTTACGGCTTTCTGGATCAACGTCTCGGCAAAGGCGTCGTGCCCGCGAAGGATCGCCCAAACTTCATCGCGAATCGCATCGGAACTTTCGGAGCACTCTACACGATCAAGACGATGCTTGATGATGGTTACTCGATCGAAGAAGTCGACAAGATGACCGGACCTGCTGTGGGTCGACCAAAAAGCGCAACCTTCCGCACTTTTGATTTAGTTGGACTTGACGTCTTTACTCACGTCATCAAGAACCTTTACGAAGCTTTGCCGGAAGACGAAGAGCGCGACATGTTCGTCGTACCGGAAGTGCTCGCAACGATGGTCCAACGTGGACTGCTCGGCAACAAGACGAAAGCGGGCTTCTACAAGAAACAGAAAGGCGAAGGCGACAAACGCGAGATCTGGACGCTCGACACTGCCACGATCGACTATCGTCCATCCGAGAAAGTCAAACTTCCTTCGCTCGACATGGCGAAGAACATCGAGGATCTCCCCGACCGCATCAAGACGCTGACCTGGGGCAAAGATCGCGTGGGAGCTTTTCTCTGGAAGACGCTTTCAAAAACGCTCACCTACGCAGCCAAACGCATTCCCGAAATTGCAGACACAGTAGTCGAAGTCGACCGGGCGATGCGCTGGGGCTTTGGTTGGGATTTGGGTCCATTTGAAGTTTGGGACGCTATCGGCGTGGAGAAGTCAGTGGCACGGATGAAGGAAGAAGGAATGACCGTGCCGGCGAACGTCGAGCAGATGTTGGCCTCAGGTGCGAAGTCTTTTTACAAGAAAGAAGACGGACAACAGTTCTACTTCGATTTCGCCAGCGGTCAGTATGTTCAGCTTCCCGATCCTCCGGGCGTGCTGATTCTGAAGTCTATTAAGGACCGCACCGGCGTCATCAAGAAGAATGCCGGCGCTTCGCTGATCGATATCGGCGACGGCGTTGCGTGTCTCGAGTTTCACTCGAAGATGAATGCGATTGGCGGCGACACGCTGCAGATGTTGAAGCTTGCGCTAGGCGAAGTTGAGAAAAACTTTGTCGGACTCGTCGTCGGCAATCAGGGCGTCAACTTCTGCGTCGGCGCAAACATCATGTTGATGTTGATGGAAGCCCAGGAAGAAAACTGGGAAGAACTCGACATGATGGGTCGCGTTTTTCAGGCCGCGACAATGAGTTTGCGCTACTCGCCGAAACCGGTTGTTGTGGCTCCGTTTCAGATGGTGTTTGGTGGCGGTTGCGAAATGGTTTTGCACGGCGATCGCGTTAGAGCAGCGGCTGAGACTTATATCGGGTTGGTTGAGGTTGGTGTCGGGATTATTCCCGCAGGCGGTGGCACGAAAGAGATGTTGCTGCGCGTGATGGATTCGATTCCGAAGGGTGTCGACGACGCGGATCCGTTTCCATTCGTGAAGCGCGCGTTCGAGACGATCGCGCTGGCGAAAGTCGCCACT
The DNA here is from genome assembly GCA_035758935.1 of Pyrinomonadaceae bacterium. Classification (GTDB taxonomy): domain Bacteria; phylum Acidobacteriota; class Blastocatellia; order Pyrinomonadales; family Pyrinomonadaceae; genus PSRF01. Next base: position 2,520 of record DASTVU010000348.1, read on the forward strand.
TCAGCGGAAGAAGCGAGGGCGTTAGGATTTCTGACGAAGGACGATTCGATTTCGATGAATGCAGATCGTCTGATCGCAGATGCGAAGAAGGAAGTCTTGGCGCTTGCGGCGAGTGGTTACGTGCAGCCGCAGCAACGCAAAGACATCCTGGCGTTGGGAGAGCCCGCGCTCGCAACGTTGAAACTCGGTATTCATCAGATGAAACGCGCGGGATATATTTCGGATCACGATGCCGAGATCGGGACGCAGCTCGCGCGCATCCTGACGGGCGGCGATTTGAATCACCCGACCCGCGTTTCTGAACAGTATCTGTTGGACTTGGAGCGTGAAGCGTTTCTAAAGTTGGTAGGAATGCGAAAGACGCAGGAGCGGCTTGCGCACATGTTGAAGACAGGGAAGCCGTTAAGGAACTAGCCACAGATAAACACGGATTGTTTACGGATTGGGGTGAAATATGAGAGAGGCAGTGATTGTATCGGCGGTCAGGACGGCAGTTGGTAAGGCGCCGAAAGGAACATTGCGCACGACGCGTCCGGATGAGATGGGCGGGACTGTCATCAAGGAAGCACTGGCGCGTGTTCCCGGGCTTGAAGCGTCGGAGATTGAAGACGTGATCATGGGTTGCGCCATGCCAGAGGCGGAGCAGGGGATGAATGTCGCTCGCTCTGCTGCGATTCGCGCGGGTCTGCCGGTTGAGACGAGCGCAATGACGATCAATCGTTTTTGTTCGTCAGGTTTGCAGTCGATTGCAATGGCGGCGGATCGCATAAAGAGCGGTGGGGCCGACGTGATCGTTGCGGGTGGTTTGGAAACGATGTCTATGATCCCGATGGGTGGACATATCATCCGGCCGAATCCGTATCTCGTCGATCACTATCCTGACTTCTATCTGAGCATGGGTCTGGCCACCGAGAACGTCGCGCGAAAGTATGAAGTGACGCGCGAGCAACAGGATGAATTTGCGCTTCGCTCGCACACACGTGCCGCCGCTGCTCTCGATGCAGACAAGTTCAAGGATGAAGTAGTACCGCTGCACGTCGTGCTCGAAGAGTTGGATGAGAAGGGCAAGAAGCAGCGTCGCGAAGTGGTTTTTGATAAAGACGAAGGCGTCAGGCGCGATTCGTCTGCGGAAGGTTTGGCGAAACTCAAACCTGCTTTCCACGTGAAGGGGACGATTACGGCCGGCAACGCTTCGCAAATGTCCGACGGCGCAGCGGCGGCGATCGTGATGTCTGACTCGCGTGCACGCGAACTCGGCGCGAAACCGATGGCACGTTTCATTGCGTATGCGACTGCGGGTTGTCCGCCGGAAGAGATGGGTATTGGTCCAGTGTTCGCAATTCCGAAGGCGTTGAAGCTTGCAGGCCTGACGCTGAATGACATCGACGTGATCGAGTTGAACGAAGCGTTTGCGGCACAGTCAATCGCAGTGATCAAAACACTGGGATTGGATCCGGACAAAGTCAACGTTAACGGTGGCGCGATTGCGTTGGGCCACCCGCTTGGATGTACTGGCGCAAAACTGACTGCCAGCATCCTGCGCGAGTTGGAGCGTCGCAACGGACGATATGGAATGGTGACGATGTGCGTCGGTGGTGGAATGGGCGCCGCCGGTATTTTCGAACGATTGAACTAAGCCACAAAAAGGCACATAAGACACAAAATAAGAATTCTTCTTTATGTGAATTTTGTGCTTCTTTGTGGCTAAAGAAAGGAACTATATGTCAGCCGTAGCCGAACAGAAAAAGATTATTAAAGGTGGCGCATTCCTGATCGAAGAGCGCACTCCCGAAGAGATCTTCACGCCCGAAGACTTCACGGAAGAGCATCGCATGATCGCCGACACCACGCGCCAGTTTATCGACAACGAAGTGGTGACTCGCATCGATGAACTCGAGAAGCATGATTGGAAACTGTCGCGCGAGCTTGTCGGCAAAGCGGCTGACCTCGGCTTGATCGGCGCCAACATCCCTGAAGAATTTGGCGGCCTCGGACTCGATCAAACAAGCGGCGCACTCATCGGCGAGAACATCGGACGTTCAGCTTCGTTTGCAACGACGCTCGGCGCCGAGAGCGGCATCGGACTGCTGCCAATCGTTTACTTCGCGACGGACGTTGCGAAACAGAAATACCTGCCGAAGATCGCCTCGGGCGAGTTGATCACGGCTTACGCACTGACCGAGGCCGGCTCGGGTTCCGACGCAATGGCGGCTAAAGCGACGGCGCGTTTGAGTGACGACGGCAAGGAATACATTCTCAACGGCGAGAAGATGTGGATCACCAACGGCGGCTTCGCCGACATCTTCATCATCTTTGCCAAAGTCGACGGCGACAAGTTCAGTGCGTTCATCGTCGAACGGCAGCCAGGACTGACCTCGGGCGCCGAAGAACACAAGATGGGCATCAAGGGATCGAGCACGACGGCGCTCGTGCTTTCGGATGTTCGAACGCCTGTCGAGAATCTGCTCGGCGAAGTCGGCAAAGGTCACAAGATCGCGTTCAACGTGCTGAACAT
>DASTVU010000349.1:0-9277 GCA_035758935.1 Pyrinomonadaceae bacterium
CAAGAAACGTGATGCCCTTGAAGCCGAGGCTTACGACCGGATTCTCTCTGGTATCACTCGAGCCTTCGTCCCACAAACAACCATTGGCCTTCAACAATTCTGCATTCTCAGCCGTGAAACGATACAAGCTCGGACTGCCGAGACCATCTTCACCCTCAATCAGAAAGCGGAGTGTTACCGGAAGTTTTCCAAATGTCTTTTGATAAGCCTCAACCGCAGCCAAACGCGCAATGAGATCACCTTTGCTGTTCGCTGCGCCACGCGCGTACAACTTGCCGTCTTCGATGTGAGCGGCGAATGGACCTGAAGTCCATTCTGTCAGGTGGCCCACCGGCTGCACATCGTAGTGTCCGTAAACGACAAATGTTTTTGGACCACCACCGCACTCGCCGTAAATGATTGGATATCCCGAGCCGACGCGAAACGAGCGCGTCCCCATGCCCACGCGCTGCATCGACTGTTCAACCGTCTCGGCAATCGCGCGCATGCCTGTGCCGCGCGCGGCCACGGAAGGCATGCGGCAGAGATTCTGCAAGCGTTCCGTAAAGCTGCGTGCGTGCCGATCTACGTAGCGGTCAAACTTAGTAAAAGTCATAAGCGATTGTCGATTGCCAATTTCCGATTGCCGATTGATAAGCAGTAGCCTTTACGAAATTGGCAATTGGCAATCGGCAATTGGCAATGATGAAGGTTCAAATAGCAGGTATCTTGATTCCTTTTCGCCGCGCTCAAATCCCGCACAAATAAGTCGCTGCTCAAAGGCACGTTGGAATTCATCCCTGACACGCGCTTGCTCATCTCGCGCACGTCTCGGATCTTGCTTCACCAGTACTGTCCACTCTGCAGGTATGGCAACACTCGTAACTGACCTGGCGTCAACTGGAGTTGCTCTTCCACTCGCAAGCGCACTCACTCTCTCAGAACCCAAATTCCACGTCGCAACGAGCCGATCACTTGGCAATCCCGCTTTTTCCGTCAGCGAAGCATCGGTATTGTAATCGGTCCCGTAAAAATCGCTTGCGTAAGTCTCAACAATCGCACCCAAACGATTGAGATTGAAGTGCGCATTGCGCGCCATCATGGGATCCCACGTCCACTTAATTAACTTTCTACCTTCCTTCATCGCACGTTCGCGCTGAGCCCACTTCAAACGCACGCCGACACCTTTATTTTGATAATCCTTCGCCACCGCCATCATGTGTGAATACCCAATGATCTCGTCGCCACGCACCGCGGCAAGATGATGAACGAAACCAACCATCCTGTCTGCCACAAAGGCGCCGAGTGTCCAGCCACCGGCCTGACGGGAAACGATCAAATGACGGCGAGGTGAGAGTTCAAGATCAGGAAGGCCGAATGCTTCACGCTGCAACGCGACACAACCATCAAACTCCTCGATGGTGGTGCACTCCCGAATTGTCGTCTCTTCCATCCGTAGACATTATCCCTTCAATGGACGTGCCGGTATTTGAATTACTGCCTGTAACCCGCGCGGCACGAGATTCTCCAGAGCTACGCTTCCGCCGAGCAGTTCGATCAGCTTACGACCAATGATAATGCCAAGCTCGTTGATGTTCGGCTCGTGACTCGGCGTGCCGTGTTCCGGATCGAAAACACTCGCCGGATCAGCGCGTGGTTCGCCGGTATCAATTACCCTGATCGATAAAAGATTCTGGTCATCGATATCGACCGCAACTTTAACCGATTCACCGGCGGAGCTGCGACTAACAGCCCAGGCAATGAAATTGAAAAGCGTTTGTCGCAGCTTTCCCTGATCCGTAACGATGGTTGTGATTTCAGGCGCAAGCTCATAGTCGATTTTGACTTGCTGCTTCTGCGCCATGCGCGCTGCTGCCGCGCATGATTCGCGCAACACTTCACGCAGCGAAAACTCCTGGAAAAAGACTTCGGTTTGCCCCGCTTCCAGCCGAGACAGATCAACGAGTTGATTTAAACTCGCCTGGAGTTGAAAACCCGAGTCCTGAACCTTTTGACAAAACCGGCGCTGCGTCTCGGTGAGCTCTTCCTGATCAAGCAGGATTTCGCTGAAGCCGAGAATGGATGTCAAAGGAGTGCGCAACTCATGTGACATCCGCGCCAGAAACAACGATCGATAGTGAGACACACGCCGCAACTCGCGATTCGCCTCTTCAAGTTCCGCTGTGCGCTTCTTGAGCTCATCGATCAATAGCTCTTCGCGTTGTTTTGAATCTCGTTCTGTAGCCGCGCTGGCCGCCGCACCGTTCAACGCCCTGTCGACACTTTCCTGTGCTCTATCACTCATATAGACCTCGACCTGCTTGAAGTTCTAACTGCTGGGGGGTCAATCAGGGTGTTTGTGGAATCAATATAGATTCGCCCCTCGCACGCTGTCAAAGTTCGTTTGCCACAAAAAAGCACCAAAACCACAAGATAATTTAGCTAAATCATTTGTCCTTTTTGTGCTTCTTTGTGGCTTTATGATTAAGTATGTCGCGGGATGAACGGTCAACTCAGCGAGCATCCGCTCGCGGAACTCATTCGGGAAATCTCATCGAAGTCTCTGAGCGGGAGGTTGCGCCTCGAGCACGAGCGCGTCAAAGTCGTCGCTTTTTTTGAAGCCGGACGCTTTGTTTACGCGGCGTCAAACCTGCGCACGCTCCGGCTCCGCGAATACCTAAGGAAAAGCGAACTGGTTACCGATCAGGACCTCGCACAGTTTAACGAGCAAGTTTCAGACACCGATCTGTTGAAGGTTTTGTGCGCGCAAAGGCTCTTGTCACCGGGCGCCGCCGACCAGGTACAGGCGCGACAAATCGCGGATGTCCTGCGCCTGGCGCTGGTTTGGACTGAGGGTGTGTGGGACTTCGAATCGCGATCTCGCATCGACGAACAGTTCAGTCTCAAAATCGATCTTGATTCATTACTGCTCGAAGCCGCGCGGCGTATGCCGGTCGCTTTTGTGACGTCGCGCTTTCGCAATCCTGCAGAGGTTATTAGCCCTCTCGAAGAGCCTCTGATCAATGAAAATCTAATCCCCGGTGAGGCTTACCTTCTTTCGCGTCTCGACAGCCCAATGCCTTTGCGTGATCTGATTGCGATCTGCGGGCTTGGAGAAGATGAAACGGTTCAGCTTGTCTATTCACTCGCACTTGCCGGCTTGATCAAACGAGAACACTGGAAACCTGCATTTCGTGGTTCACAGCCGGCACCGCCAACCGTTGCTGAGGAAGTTAAACCAGCGCCTCCGGTTGCGCGTGAGCCCGAGCCACAAAAAGAGACTGATCCCGAAGAGCTCGAGAATTTTCTTGCGAGAGTGAAAAACTCGCAGACGTATTACGACGTGTTGGATGTCGGGCGTGAAGTGTCACCTTCGGAATTGAAAGCAGTTTATTACCGATTGGCACGGCGCTATCATCCGGATCGTTTTCGCAAATCCGATCCGGCATTGGTGTCGCGCATGGAGTCAGCATTCGCACGTATCACACAGGCGTATGACACGCTACGCGATGATCGTCTGCGTTCGAATTACAACGCAAAACTTGCGGCACGCAGGAAAGCTGAACAGGTTGCGGATGCAGCACCGAAACCAGCGGCGCCCGTGACTCAGCCAGAGCCGGTTGCCGAAACTGTTGCGGAACCTGCGATACCAGCGGCTGAACGAGCTGAAATACAATTCAAAGAAGGTCTCGCGGCCCTCGAATTGGGCCAAAGAAACGTGGCGCTTGGATTTTTCGCCTCCGCTGCAACTAATGCTCCTAAAGAGGCGCGTTACCGAGCGTTTTACGGTCAGATGTTGGCGGGAAATGAGCAGACGCGACGTGCGGCTGAAACTGAGTTACTGGCTGCGATAAAACTCGATTCGGGGAACGCCGAGTATCGCATTCTGCTGGCTGAGTTGTATCGAGATCTTGGCTTGAAGCTGCGAGCGAAAGGCGAGGCCGAACGCGCGGTTGAAGCCGATCCAAACAATCGTAAAGCTCGTGAACTGTTGCGGAGTTTGACAACCTAGCGACAAAAAGGCACAAAGTCACACAGAAATGGTAGCAGCTCAAACTTTAGATTTAATCGACAGCGCGGCGGCAGAAGCTTTCATTCAGCTTGCGAAGACGACCGATAAATTCGAGCGCTATGAAAATTCGCATGCGCAGCGAGTTGCGATCATTGCTGATGAGATTGCGCAACACTTTCATCTCGCGCGGCACGATCGCGGATCGTTGTATGCTGCGGCTTTGTTGCACGATCTCGGCGAAGTGGCGATGGAGCGCGATTACATCCAGGCAACAGGACCTCTCTCCCAGGACGAACGTCTTGATCTTTCGCGTCATCCGGTGATTGGCGAACGCGAAGCATCGCGAGTGGGAGCAGATCGCGCGGCGCAACTGCTGGTGCGCTGGCATCATGAATGGTGGAACGGCGCCGGATATCCCGACGCGCTGCGGCGCGAAGAGATTCCGCTCGCGGCCAGAATTCTGCGGCTGGCGGATTCGTATGCGGCCCTTACTGATGCACGACCATTCCGGCCGGCCATGACTGAGGAAGCCGCCAGAAGCGAACTCGTCGATCGGGCCGGGATCGAGTTTGATCCGTCAGTGGTCAGCATATTTCTCTCACTTGAAAGATTTCCTGAACTTGAATCGTTTGCAAAGATTGAAACGGACGAGCCAGTCGCGGAGCCGCCAACTGCTAAACAAAGCCGCGGCTGGGATCTGTTTTCGTCGTATTCGAAGTAGTTACTATGCAATTTCCAAACGGTTGGCTTGCGTTTGAATTAGGCGTGCTCAGGCGACTGAAGTTCACTTCGGTGGCCTTGCCGTTCACTGGTGAGCCGGAGATCTGCGTGCAGTTGAAGTCGTGGAATGTTCGCGTCGCTACGAACGACCCGATGTTATGGTCTTACACAAAAGCCCTCGCACTCGTCGAAAACAATACTGAGCAACTCAACGAAGACGATCTCTTCACACTGCTCGACGATGCGTATGTACCGCGCGACAAGATCGCGAATCCCGCGCTGCTCAAATGGTTCAATGAGACTGACGCATGGTGGTTTGATAATCTCCGTTACAACGCCGAACACCTCGAACCTTACAAGCGTGCGCTGGCCTTAACCGCGGGCATGATGACGGGCGATTACGTCCTCTCCTTCAACGAACAAACGCGCACGTTGCGACAACCCTTCTCGCTGCCTGACGTGTTTCGACGTTTGCTCGACTGTTTACCCGAGCCGCACGACAACTCGTTACGCAACCAGAGTACGAACCAGGACGTGCGGAATTTTGTCGCTGAGCGCCATCACACGGATCTCTTGTTTTTGAGACTACCGATACCTGTTACTCAGACAACTACGTTCAAGGATCCGATCGTCACGTGGCGCGAAGAGTGGCTGCGTGGTGACGACGAATTCTGGCAGGAGCTGGAGCGAGAACGCGGTGCACGGCTCGGCTCGCGTGTGCAAAGCAAACAGCAATACCTCGGATTTGTCGAAGATCTCCTGCGGACAGCCTCTCACATTCCCACCTGGGCCATCGCACACACCGAAAATGGTTTCATCTCCAACGACGAGCTGGTTGAGAAGGTTGCCCGAGTGAGGAAAGTCAGTTCGGTCTATTCGAAAGACTTCTCAGACATGCTCGGTGTGCGTGCGTCGTTGATTGTGGCAACAAGTTAAGCTTCAGCGACAAATTTGTAACCAACACCTCGAACTGTGAGCAGGTGACGCGGTTGTGAGGGTTCGTCTTCGATGTATTTCCGCAAGCGTACGATGAAGTTGTCGATGGCCCTCGTATCTGTGTCTTCGCGCAGTCCCCAAACGTCCTCGAGGATCGCGCTGCGTGAGACGATCTTTCCTTCGTGGTTGATCAAATAACGTAACAGGTCGGCTTCCATAAGGGTGAGATGAACGATCTGTGTGCCTGAGCGAAGCTCGAGCGCTTCGAAATCGATCGTCTTGCCGCCAAAATCAAAAACCTTCGCGCCGTCATCTTGCGGCGCCTTGCTGCGGTCTTTGTGGAACCATTCGCGACGCCGCAGCAGTGCATTGATTCGCGCCAGCAACACCGAAAGATCAAACGGTTTTGGAAGATAATCGTCGGCGCCGGCCTCGAATCCTCGCAACACGTCCTCAGCCTGTCCGCGCGCTGTCAGCATCAGGATCGGAACGAACTGTCCCTGCGAGCGCAAGTTCGAAGCGAGTGCAAAACCATCCATGCCAGGCAACATCACGTCGAGCACGACCACATCGTAGTTTTTTCCATCATCAGTCAGCCGCGAGAGCGCATCCTCGGCCGTGCCGACAGTCTCAACGTCATAACCTTCCGCTTTCAGGTTATAACGCAACCCGTCAGCGATATGTTTTTCATCCTCAACGATCAGAACCGAATTCATGAATTTCACGCCCTTGGCAGAAGAACAGTAAAAGTGCTCCCGTGTCCGAGCCCACGACTCTCCGCAAACACTCGACCGCCGTGCTTCGTAACCACTGAATGAACAATGAAAAGCCCTAGCCCCGTTCCCTTCACTCGCGCCATAAAACGTCCCGGCACGCGGTAAAAGCGTTTGAAGATACGTTTTAACTGAGCACTTGGAATACCGATACCTTTGTCAGTAACACGCACGGCAACTCGTTTGTCATCGAGCGCCGAGACTAACACCGAGACTTGCACCTCATCGGCTGAATACTTCACCGCATTGTCCAGAAGATTGGAAAACGCCGATCTCAACTCATCAATATCGCCAGACACCTTCGCCGAGCGGGCTTCAGGCGACTCGCGATAGATCAAAGCAGTTTCGTTGAGCCCATAACGGACGCGCGTCAGTTCCAGACATTCCTGAACCATCTCACTGATATTGATCACCGACGTAGAAATACGGCGACGCTTGAGACCAGTGCGGCTGGCACGCAGCACCTGTTCGACGGTCAACAACAGTCGATCACTGTCTGCAAGCATGATGTTGTAGAACTCGCGACGTTGTTCTTCGTCAACCTCGCGTGTCTTCAGTGTCTCGAGATAAAGACGAATGGATGCGATCGGAGTCTTCAGCTCGTGCGTGACGGCATTGATGAAGGCGTCGTGTTGCTCATTACGTCGTATCTCTCGGATCAGGAACGTCGTATTGAGCACGACGCCAAAGATCAGCACGATGAAAAAGATTATTCCCAGGATCAGCAGCGCCAGTTCGGTCAGGTTAAGAATGATCCAACCAAAACTCAGGGCAACCGCGAGTGCGACCAGGCATGCACCCAGCGTAATAAAGAAGACGATTGACTTTCGGCGGCGAGCTTTTACGCGCATGGTCCTGATTCTATCAATCCGCGGCAATTTGTGTGTATCTGTGGCCGGAGATCTTCTTTGGCAGACGAACTCTTCGGGTGACGAACAGGACGAGCCACAGGATTCCGGCTGTTCCTGAAAGCAGGCCGGAAATCACGGTTAACGTTCGCACAGAGATGGCGTGCAGCGACCAGCCCGCTGCCGCCGTCGATAAAGCCCAGATCATCATTTCACCCGCACGATCGCTGGTCGATACTCTGCCACGCAAGTGATCCGGAACCAGACGCATCAGCAGAGTTTCCTGAACGGCAAACTCAGCGCCCAGAATTATGCGCGAGACGGATAGCATCACACACGACAACACAAGTGTCGGCATTACGCCTGACAAGGCATAAAACACGCCCTGAATGAATAGACTCCAGCCGATAAATGCAACTGTCCGCTTCTTCAGCTCGAAGTAAGCACCGGTGCGACGCGCAATCATCATTCCGATAAACAGACCGAATCCGCCGGCGAAATAAAACGCCGCAACGGCAGAGTCTTGACTGATGCCACTTTGTTTGGCGAAGACTATCGCACCCAGACGCTCGGCGATCAGATTCATCGCGCCACCTCCGGTGGCCCACAAAAGATTGATGCCGAGAATCGTCGCCACCGGCGCATGTGTGACGATGTACGTCCAACCCTCGCGCATGTCGGACCAGTAACCCCGGTAAAGACTCCTGGGTTCGGCAGCAACGGCGCCGGTTGAACTGCTGCGCGTCTCTTCATCCGCGAGTAGCCACACGGAGTACGCCGAGCCAAAAAACGAAATCGCATTGATGATAAACGCGGCCTGGTAACCGACGTGTGCAGCAGTCCACCCGCCGAGCGCCGCGCCGATCGACATCAGCAGAAAGCGCGATGAAAACATCAGTGCATTGCCGGCAAGCAGATCGCGTTCGCCCGTGATGTTTGGAACGGCAGCGTTTTTCGCAGCCTCGAAAAACGTTCCGAAGAAGGAGAGCAAAGCAGTGCACAGATAAGCGATCCACAGATCTTCGGGTCGTCGCACCAGCAAAAATCCAAGTGCAACAACAACGCGCAGTAAATCGGTGGCGATCATCACCGTGCGACGCGACCAGCGATCCACGAAGGCGCCGGCGAGTGGGGCAAAGAGTGTGAATGGTGCGAGCCGTGCGATAAGCACGATTGTGGTTACTTCAGGATCGGCATTTGAGATAAGACGCACCAATCCCAGCGCGGCAATGAAGTTGAACCAATTGCCAAGCTCAGAGACGACCTGCCCGATAAACAATCGCCGGAAAGAGCGATTGCGTCGCAGGAGCTGGGTATATGTGAGAGAGTCGATCATGGCTAAAAACCAAATGGTTTCCTTGGAGTGCGCCAACTTGTTGGCGCTTTGGTATCTTTACCAAAGCAGTGACAAGTCACCGCACTCCAAGGAGGCGCCCAAGTAAAAGAGCCGCCCAATTCAATCAGGCGGCTCGCGATCTGCATCGTTCTTTAAGAACGTCATCCTCCTACAAATCGCGGCGGCCTTTTTTCAAGAAATGCCGAGACGCCTTCTACAAAATCTTTAGTCTTACCTGATTCAATCTGCGTCCGGCGCTCCAGATCCAGTTGACTGCGCATGTCGTTTGCGGCGCTCTGCTCAAGCAGCAACTTGATCTCGCCGATCGCAGCCGTCGGTGCCTGGGCCAGCTTTTCCGCCATCCCCATCACCGTGTTCATTAACTCGTCGTCCGGTAACACTGAATTGATCATCCCCATTTCTGCGGCGGCCCTGGCGCCAACCAGTTCGCCTGTGAATAACAACTCCGTCGCTTTTTTCCATCCTACGAGTCGCGGTAGCATAAAAGTTCCACCGCAGTCAGGTGTTAGACCAATTTTTATAAATGCCTGATTGAACCTCGCGCTTTCAGCGGCAATCACCAGATCACAAGCTAACGCGAGATTGCAGCCTCCACCGGACGCAACGCCGTTAACGGCAGCTATAAAAGGCACCGGCGTTTCACGAATCAACA